>CAXTGN010000176.1:0-9074 GCA_964243455.1 uncultured Acidobacteriaceae bacterium | reverse complement strand
GTATCTGGGTGCAACGATGGGCTCGGAGACAACTGCCGCCGCGTCAGGAGCCGTGGGCCAGGTGCGCCGCGATCCCATGGCCATGCTGCCCTTCTGCGGCTACAACATGGGCGACTACTTCCGGCACTGGATCCTGATGGGACGCGACCTCTCCGCAACGCCCAAGATTTTTCACGTGAACTGGTTCCGCAAGGACGCGGACGGACGGTTTCTCTGGCCCGGCTTTGGGGAAAACCTGCGCGTGCTGAAGTGGATCGTCGATCGCGTACGCGGCAGGGTCGCTGGGCGGGAAACGCCCATCGGCTGGACACCGTTCTACGACGACCTGAATTGGGACGGGATCGAGTTCCCGCGCGAAGCCTTCGCCGCACTGGAGGCGGTCGATCGCGATCAGTGGAAGGAAGAGGTCATGGGCCATGAGCGACTGTTCCTCCAGCTGCACGGACATCTGCCGCAGGAGATGGTGTACGAGCGACAGCTCTTAATTTGCCGGTTGTAGGCCCAGGTACGCGTCAGGCGATCTCAAGCTCTCGAAACATCTGCTCAAGCGAGATCGTTACCTCGGTTCCGGGCAGGCGCAGCATCCCGTCCGTGGGCCGCAGGTAGCCCTGTGCTGACGCGTAATAAGCCACCCGGTTCCATGGGTCGACGACCCAGATATTGGCAACGCCCACCTCGGCGTAGTCCTGCACACGCTGCTGCAGCGTCCGCAGGGAGTCGTCGCTGGATAGCACCTCGATGCAGAGCAGGGGCGGCGTATACAGAATGGCGTCTCGTGCATCGGAACGGGGGAGCACGCAGACGTCCGGTATGCGAAACCGTTCGACCTTGACCTGCACGCGCTGCTCCGCCAAAGCCCTGAGTTGCCAGAGGTCGCGATTTGCCCAGAAAAGCCCCACAAAGAAACTTTGCAGTGTAGCGTGTGCTTGTTCACCCATATTTCGCTCCAGCACCTCGCCTTCCACGTAATCGCAATCCGGATGGTAGGCAGTGCGGAGATATTCTTCTACGGGAACAAGTGGCGCGGTACCCATCGTCCTTACCTCACAGAGAAGAGATCATAGCGCGGCATGGGACAGCGCGCGATGCCCCTCGTGTACTGAGACGAAGGACATGCGCGCTCGACGTTAAGCCGCCGCCGCTTCCTCTTTCAACGACTTCATGTCGATCACGTAGCGAAAGCGAACCTCGCCGTCCTCGACCTTCTTGTAGGCGTTGTTGATCTCCTGGATCGGGATCATCTGCACGTCGGGGGTCACATTGTGTTCGGCGCAGAAGTCCAGCACCTCCTGCGTCTCCGCGATGCTGCCAATCAGGGATCCGCCGACGGTGTTGCGGTGGGCCGCCATCTGCATATTGTTGAAGGCGTTCAGCTTCTCTAAAGCGCCCACAATGATCATCGACGCATTCCGCTTCAGCAGCGGAACGAACGGGCTGAGGTCAGTCTTCTCCGGAATGGTGCTCAGGACGAAGTCCAGGCTCGCCTTGTGCTTTTTCAAGCCGTCCTTATCGTTTGCCAGGACACCCGTTGCTCCCAGGCGCGCCGCGTCTTCGATCTTCTCAGGCGTTTGGGTGAACACCACGACCTCCGCACCCATCGCCTTGGCCAGCTTGACGGCCATATCGCCCAGGCCTCCAAAACCAACGATGCCCACCTTGCTCCCTGCCTTGACGCCCCAGTGCCGAAGCGGCGAGAAGGTGGTGACGCCCGCGCACAGGATCGGTGCCACTTTTTCTATCGGCAGCGACGCGGGAATCTTCAGCACGAAGTCCTCCGGCACCACCAGATTCGTTGAGTAGCCGCCGTAAGTGTTATCGCGACCGTACTGGTTTTTGCCGGTGGGCGCTTTATCCGAAGGCACCATGGGCCCGTTATACGTGGCCAGCCAGCTGTTCGGGCCTTCGCAGTAGTTCTGCTCGCCGGCCTTGCAGGCCTCGCATACGCGGCAGCTGTCAATCATGCAGCCGACGCCTACGATATCGCCGACTTCGTGTTTCCTTACCGAGCCGCCGACCGTCTTCACACGGCCGACAATCTCATGGCCGGGCATGCACGGGTACACCGTGTTATCCCACTCATTCTTCACCTGGTGTATGTCCGAGTGGCACACGCCACAGTACAGGACATCGATCTCGACTTCATTCGGCTTGGGGTCTTCGCGTTCAAACTCAAGCGGCTTTAAGTTGCTGAAACTGTGTTTTGCGGCGTACCCGACTGCTTTGATCATTGATCCCAAAACTCCTGGGGAGTGGGATGCGAATTCGGCGCAACAAATTGCTCATACGGTCGTCGGCAACGAGAGGCCGCCAGCGTCGCCAGATAGGCTCAGGCGATGTCGAGCTCGTGAAAAAGCTCCTCGAGAGAAACAGCGGCCTCGGTTCCAGGCAGGCGGAGATAGCCATCCGTGGGCTGCAGGTATCCCTGGGTGGAGGCGTAGTACGCTACGCGATTCCATGGGTCGACAGCCCAGATGCTGGTCACGCCCATCTCGAGGTAGTCCTGTACGCGCTCTTGCAAAGAGCGAAGGGAGTCGTCGCTGGAGAGAACTTCTATGCAGAGAAGAGGTGGGGTACGCAGTACTTCTTCATTGGGGTCGGAACGCCACACGACGCAAACGTCAGGAATACGGAAGCGCGTGGCTTTGACCTGAACGCGCTGTTCTGCAAGAGCCCGAAGTCTCCATGTGTCCCTGTGAAAGCGAAAGAAGCTTGCAAGAAGGAGCTGCAATCTGGCGTGTGACTGTTCACCCATGCTTCTTTCAAGCACCTCGCCGTCCACGTAGTCGCAGTTGGGCCTGTACGTTGTGTGCAGGTACTCCTCCGCCGGGATGGACGTTGCGCTCGTCATGACAGCCCTCACGTGCTTTGAATCATACGGACGCGGTCTATGGTGCAGCCTGGATCTCTTCGAGGATGCCAGCCGAGCCAGCAGCGCCTCTTCCGCAGCCTGAGCCGCCTCGTCCCAGAGCGCCGCGTCCGTCCCGCAAAGGTCCGTAATCATCCGCAGGGCGAGCGGGCCGTGTTCGTCCCCGTCCACCTCAATATGCCGCTCCAGGTACCACAGGAATTGGCCCAGATCCCCACCCATCTCGCGATTGAGATCGCGAACCAGCGACCGGAACATGGTAGGAATCGCGTCCTCGCGGCCAAAGGTGAAGGCGGCTGCCTGGGCAGCGATGGAGCCCCCTCGGATTACGCGAAAGGTCGCTTCGACAAAGTGTCGGGCTGCCGCCGGAGCGCCGTCCAGCACCAGCTTGCCAATGCGGGCGTGATCGACCACCGCGCGGATGGGTGCCGTGTCGGCACCCGCCTGCGCCATTGCCTCCAGATAGAGCTCGAAGTGGCTCGCCGTCCGGCCGTTGTACTCGTCGGACTCTTCCCCAAGCACGATTTCGTTTAGAAAGCGGCGGCTCGCGGGCAGCGGCGACGGCACCCACGGCACTTCAACGCAGGTCAGGGCGCGCTGCAACGCCTTCAGCAGGCTCATAAAATCCCACACTGCATACACATGCGACTCCATCAGCAGGCGCAGATGCGCGGGTGTGCGAACGGCGGCATAGAGCGGGTGAGCGGCAAGCCGGGCGCGCAAAGGGGCAAACCGGGCTTTCATGTCGGCGGTCGAACCGATGCTGGCGAGGGTACTCATACCTTCAGTATCTCGCTCAAACCAGCCGAGCCGGAGTGCCCACCTCCGCTTGTTTGGGCAGGGCTGCAACAGCCCCACTCGCGGGAGCGTGGAGAACAAGCAATCTGTGTTCAAAGGTGTTACCTCAATCACCCGTTTGTTGCACCTGTTTGTACCGTCGACGGACAGACTTCCCGCGTCCTATCACTCATGGGTAACAGTACGAAGGAGATTACCTCTGACCCGATGCGCGATCGCCTGGCCACCCTGCTGAGCGCGTACCGCGGTCTTTTGAGGGCCGACGAGAGACGACTGCACGAAGCCATGCTGGACTTCGAGCGGACCTGCTGGGCGGAGTCCATGGGGCGCGCCGCATAAGCTCCCCCGAACCGAACCTCACGTCCCGTGAGCGATACTTCCGTAAGGCCCACCCGTGGCCTCCAACTAATGACCATCCGTGAGGCTGTAGACAGGGCCAGTGTCAGCGTCCTCCGCCGCGACGCTGAGGCCCTTGTCCTCCACCTCGCCGGCCGCGACAGGGCCTGGTACCTGGCGCATCCTGAGGACCAACTCACCCCTGAACAGCAGGAAACCTATTTCGCTCTCATAGTGCAGCGCGCGTCGCATGTTCCGCTGCAATACCTCACGGGCCACCAGGAGTTCTTTGGCCTCGATCTCGGGGTAACGCCCGACGTCCTCATCCCCCGGCCCGAGACGGAGTTGCTCGTCGAGGCCGTGGTGGACTGGGTACGCCAGCACGGTCCTTCGGAGCCCTCCCTGGTGGATGTCGGCACAGGGTCAGGAGCCATCGCCCTCGCGCTGGCGGCCCAACTCACCGTCGCTCAGATCTGGGCGCTGGACATCTCAGAGGCCGCACTGGCCGTCGCCGCCGCCAATGCGCGAAAGCACAACCTCGCCGGGCGCGTGCAGTTTCGCCACTCGGATCTTCTGGCCGGCCTCCACGAGACCCTGGCGCTTGATCAACAGGTGGACGTCGTCGTCTCCAACCCGCCATACATCCCCATAGGCGATGCAGAGGACATGCAGCCTGAGGTTCGCGACCATGAGCCACACCTCGCGCTGTTCGCCGGGGGGGATGGTCTGGAGGTCTACCGAAAACTGGTTCCGCAGGCCTGGAGGGCGATCCGTCCCGGTGGTCTGCTGGCTCTGGAAATGGGCTACGGCCAACGCGATGCCTTGGCGCGCCTGCTTGCAGACTGGGATGGGGTTAGATTCCTGGACGACTATGCAGGCATACCGCGGGTCGCCCTGGCACAACGGCCGTAAGCGGCGGTGCGCAAAGCCTGTTTGAACCTTTGCTCAATCAACTTGCGCTTGTCATTCCGTAGCGGAGCGGAGGAATCTGCTGTTTGCAATAAGGAGGCGACGGCGAGAGCAGATCCATATCAACCTTTAGACGGCGCCCCGCTTCAGGTCGGTGAGGATTCCCACATGAAGTTGCCAGACGGAAAGAATCGCCAGCCCAAGAGCCAGCGCGGATTCGCCGATCGCCGCGGGAAAGTCACGACCGATTTTCCGCGCGGACGCCATGCGGAAGGCATACCCGCCCCAGGTTCCAAGGGCCGCACCTGCGCCGCCCAGCAGCACACCACCCGCCACCGGCTCATAGATCGACGTAGCAGCCAGCGCGCCGACGAGCGCTCCGAAGGCAATGCGTGCCGCAGCCGGACCTGGCTCTTTACGGCTCGGCGTCCTGGGCAGGGTATCGCCGATATATTCCCCGATGGCAAAGCCGGTGAAGATCAGCGCGGATACTAGGTACGTGATCCAGATCGCCCATCCATGCTCAGGGAGTGCACCCAGCCAGGCAGCCCAGCAGACGACCGCGATGCCCGTCATCGTGCGACATCCGGTGACCACGCCCAAAAGAAAGATCCAATGCACAGCCCGACCTCCTGGCCCAATCCGGCAGCGAAGGGACCGCTTCATGCTATCCGAGTACGGTCTAGCTCTCCTGTCGGATGACCTCAGTGTAAAGGGAGCACTCTGCCTCCGTCGGCGGCTCCCACATCGTTTCAACCAGATCGAACATTTCGCGGCTGATCTGGAAAGCGAACGTCTCGGTCTCCGACTGATTGCGTGCCTCAACACGCTCCCAACGGAGCTGCGCGGGGAGGTCCAGCACGTGCAGAACAACGGGACAGCCCGCCGACTGCGCGCGAGCCACCCAACGCTCCCGTTGGCTGGCTCGCGTCAGTCCCATATCCAGAACGGCGGAAACCCGCCTGCCGAAAAGCTGGGCCGCCATCGCCGCCGCCTGATCTTCGCAGCGGCCGACTCGTTCCAAAGCCCACGCGAGGTCGTTCTTCTCGGGGCAATCAGGCCAGAAAAGCGAGGTCATCCACTCGTCTATGGAGAAGACGATCGCTCCGGTAGCCTCACCAAGGCCTCGGGCATACGTTGTCTTCCCGGCACCCGTGGAGCCAGCGATCAGGTGCCATGCCGGCTGCGTCGGGGAAGTTCCGGAAGGCATCTCAGGCCAGCAGTGCCGCAGGCTCCTCTTCCCGAAGCCACCCATACAGCGGGAACTCCTCGGCAAGGTCGCGGACACGGTTGCGGATGTCCCGAAGACGGCTTTCGTCCCGCCGGTGCGTCAGCGCTTCGGCGATCCATCCCGCGATGACGCGCATCTCGCCTTCGGCCATACCGCGGGTCGTCAGCGCCGGGGTGCCCAGGCGAATGCCGGACGGCTTCAGCGGCGGATTGGTGTCATACGGAATCGCGTTTTTGTTTACCGTGATCCCGGCCCCTCCGAGCGCATGTTCTGCCTCCGACCCGAGTATGCCTGTCCCGCCATTGAAAACATCGATCAGAACGACATGGGTGTCGGTTCCGCCGGAGATCACGCGGAAGCCGTGATGGGCCAGCGCTTCCGCCAGCGCCTTGGCGTTGGCGACAATCTGCGCGGCGTAGGTTTTGAACTCGGGCCGCAGCGCCTCGGCAAAGGCCACGGCCTTGGCCGCAACAACATGTACCAGAGGTCCGCCCTGCTGCCCGGGGAAAACGCTCCGGTCCATGCCCTGGGCCAGATCCCCCTGGCACAGAATCAGCCCCGAGCGCGGGCCACGCAGCGTCTTGTGCGTCGTGGTTGTCACCACATGGGCATACGGCACGGGCGAGGGGTGCACGCCACCGGCGACCAGGCCGGCAAAATGCGCCATGTCGATCAGCAGCTTCGCGCCGACCTTGTCGGCAATCGCGCGGAGCCGGGGAAAGTCGAACTGGCGCGGGTAAGCCGAGCCGCCCCCGATAATCAGCCTGGGCTTTTCAACCTCCGCCTGCTCCTCCAGCTGGTCGTAGTCGATGACCTCGGTGTCCTGGCGCACCTTGTAGCCGGCAATGCGATACAGCTTGCCCGAAAAGTTCAGCTTGTGGCCGTGCGTGAGATGGCCTCCATGCGCAAGATCCAGACCAAGAATGGTGTCCCCGGGCTCGAGCAGCGTCATAAACGCGGCGGCGTTGGCCTGCGAGCCGGAGTGCGGCTGGACGTTGGCGTGCTCGGCGCCAAAAAGCTGTTTCGCCCGGTCGCGGGCCAGGTTCTCCACGATATCGGCGTACTCACAGCCACCGTAGTAGCGCTTGCCGGGATAGCCTTCGGCGTACTTGTTCGTAAAGACCGACCCGGTGGCCTCCAGCACGGCACGCGAGACAAAGTTTTCACTCGCAATCATCTCCAGCCCGTCATGCTGGCGGAGTGTCTCGTTTTCGATCGCGCGGGCGATCTCCGGGTCGGCTTCGGCGAGATGTAGTTCGCTGCGGATCGGCATGAAATTCAGTGTAACGCGGCTATTTTCACCGCTCCAACGAAGGTCGCAGCGGGGTGTACCACCGCCAGTAACATGCCCCCGCTTGCGAGGGATAGTGAACTGGATGCGGATGCCTCATTCTCACTACAACGCATGAAGCGCAGCGCTGCGGTCAAACAGCCCACGCTGCCCTTCACGTGGATTTCTCGTCGTGGTATCTCCCCCGCGACGATCGGAGAACTCTCTTGGCTGCCCGGATTCTTCCCTTCCGCTCCCTTGTCTCTGCTTCCGCAAATCCGCTGATGCTCTCCCCCGCTTCCGGGCCGCTGTGCGATCTGTACAGCCAAAATTCCACTCCCAAGGTTCTGACCATGACGAATCACACACGACGCCGTCAGCGGCATGAGACCGCTGATCAAACCAAGAGCATGTTTCTGCAGGCTGAACAGGAACTGGCCGAGGGCTACCTCCAGGTGGAGATCACGGGCCTGACCTTCCGCCGCCTCGCGGTAGCCTATGTCGTCATCCTGCGCGGTGCCTGGACCCATACACTGGGCAGCGTCCGCTCGCTGCTGCGTCCCACGCCGGCGCTCTAGACGTCTGGCTCCAGGGGGCGCGCTTCATACCCGGGCGCCGCGTTGCCTCCCTGGACTCCGAGTACTCTTCTCCATTTACCTCCACCCGCTGTAACTTTTCACTTGCAATCAGCAAGCGATCCTGCCTATCGTTCTGATCGTGGTGACGAAGGGCTCTCGGAAGCGCCGCTCGGGCTGTCCGGTGAGCATGTCACTGGAGATCTTCGGCGACCGCTGGTCGCTGCTGCTGATTCGAGACATGATGGTGCGCGGCTACACGACGTTCGGCCAGTTCCTGCACTCGGGCGAGGGCATCGCGACCAACGTGCTGGCGGACCGTCTTCGTTCCCTGGCAGACGCCGGCATGGTGGTCTCGGAGCGATCATCCAGAGACGGCCGGCGTGTGCACTATCGACTGACCGAAAAGGCAATCGCGTTCGCGCCGGCGCTGCTGGAGCTTCTTATCTGGTCCGCCCGGCATGGAGACACGGCTGCGCCGTGCGCCGTCATCGCCCACATGGAGCAGAACCGCGCCGCGGTGCTGGCTGAGACCTACCGCCGCTGGAAAGATCGCGATCTCACACCGATTCTGCCGCCCTTTGCCCCAACTTCTGCCCCACCCACCGGGTCTTTGGAGATACAGCACAAAGGATCTTGGTCATGAGCAGAATCAGGCTGCTGGTCGGTACACGCAAGGGCGCTTTCACGCTTACCGCCGATGGAGCGCGTAAGGTATGGACGGTCTCCGGGCCGCACTTTGCCGGATGGGAGATCTTCCACCTCAAGGGGTCGCCGCTGGACCCGAACCGGATTTATGCTTCGCAGACCTCCGGCTGGTTTGGCCAGGTGGTGCAGCGATCCGATGATGGTGGCGAAACCTGGAAGGCCGTCTCCAACAAGCTGCTCTACGAAGGAGTCCCCGGGACGCACCAGTGGTACGACGGCACACCGCATCCGTGGGAGTTCAAGCGCGTGTGGCACCTCGAGCCCTCCCTGACCTGCCCGGAAACCGTGTACGCGGGTGCGGAAGATGCAGCGCTCTTCCGCTCGGTGGACGGTGGGGACTCCTGGACCGAACTCTCCGGGCTGCGCAGGCACGGTACAGGA
>CAXTGN010000175.1:4604-9090 GCA_964243455.1 uncultured Acidobacteriaceae bacterium | reverse complement strand
GATGGAGGAGCAACGCTTCCGCAAGAAGCAGGACGTTGATTCCGAGCAGATAAGCCCACAACACACGCCATCGTGGCTGACGCGCAGCGCAGACCGCCGCCACGAAGGCGAAGATGCCAGACGCTTCCGGGTTCAAAGGAACGTAGCAGACCCCGAGCAGGGTGAGACCCGAAAGCCCCGCCATGCTCAAGCGGTGTCGGCTCGCGTGGGAGAGCACGTATAGCGCCAGAAAGAGCGGCCCGGCTACAACCAGACCCAGCCAATCCAGCCGACTTCCCTGGTAGAAGGGCTTGATGATCCACACACAGAGAAATGGAAGCAAGAGGTGGTACGGCTGCCGGCGCACCAGGGCCTGCAACCGATACCCCAGCGTCCTCACAGCCAGCCCAGTGCCTTGGCCTTCGCTGCGGCTTCGGTTCTGTTCGCTGCTCCAAGCTTGGCATTGATCGTAGCCATGTAATTCTTCACCGTTCCTTCTGTCAGCCGCGTGGCCCGTGCGATGGCTTGGTTACTTTCACCCGCTGCTGCGCGCAGCAGAACCTGTCGCTCCCGTGCGGTGAGCGGATCCGGACCCGCTTCCCAAGCGCCGACTGCCAAGACTGGATCGATCACCTGCAAACCTCCGCTCACCCGGCGCACAGCATCTGCGAGTTCGGAGGAAGGCCTGTCTTTAAGCAAATATCCCCGTGCTCCACTCTCAAGAGCGCGCCGAAGGTAGCCCGGACGGGCAAACGTGGTGAGGATAAGAACTCTGGTTTCGGGTGCGTCGCGCTGCACCAGGGATGCCAGTTCGAGGCCATCCATCCAGGGCATTTCGATGTCGGTGATCAGCACATCCGGTCGGTGTTGCGCGAGAGCGGAAATAGCCTCTCTTCCGTTATGCACGACGGCGACAACGTCAAGATCGCTTTCGCTGGCCAGCAGCGCAGACAACGCCCCACCCACCATCGCGTGGTCCTCCGCGATCAGGATCCGGATCATGCGGCCAGTTTACTCGAGCACGAAGGGGGGCTGGCGTCAGCCCTCTAGACGAAAGCTTCGGTGGAGTGAACCTTGGATAAGTCCTGAGAAACGCCGTTGGCGTCAGTCGAGGTTCACTTCGTGGCTCGGGACGGCCTCTCAGCCCGGATGATTGACGAGAGTGCTGCGTGTGAGGACTTAAGAGGAGACATGACACATCTCACCTCCCGGAGTCGAGCGGCTTGCGTCAAGCCTCCGAGGCGGCCGGAACCGCCTATGCTTCACCGAAGCTGCGAAACAACGCCCCAACACGATCGGAGGCATTCGGCGCATAGAACATCTCTGTATTCATCATTGTGTCCGCCGAGATGTGCTGCATCCGAGCAAACATTTCCGCCTCATACGTCGCAATGGCACCAGACGACGACTTTTCGCTGAGGAGAAGCTTAGACAGCACCAGGGCGTCGAGCATCGCCATGTTTACACCTTCGCCTGCGTACGGTGGCATGACGTGCGCCGCGTCGCCGATCAACGTGACGTTGGGCTTCGGCTCCCAATGCTGATTCGATGGGCAAACAAGGAGCGGACGCCAGACCATCGACACGGCTTCGCTAAACAGAGGGTCCCACAGCTCACTCCATCCCACAAAGTTAGCGTGGAACCATGCCACCCGCCCGTCCGGGCTGCTTGCCTCTTCAAGGGTCTGCCTGGCAGAGGTGTCATGGGTCTTGAGTCCCGCGTAAAGCAGGACGCTGCCGTCGGGCTTAGTCCCCATGCCGATCGTCCTTTCGCCTCCCAAAGCGATCAGTGCTGACCCGCCGAGGAGGTCCCACAACTCCGGTATGGTCTGCTTTGCCGCAGGAACGAGGCCCTCTACGAGCGACACCCCGACATACTCGGGCCGAATGGGAGTGACCAGTTCACGCAAGCGAGAGTTCGCGCCGTCGCTGCCGATGGCGATATCAGCCAGTGCGGTCTGCCCCCCGACGAAACGTAACGACACCTTCTCACCCTGCATTTCTGCTGTCTCGAGCTTGCAGTCCCATTGCACGGTGTCAGGCTGAAGCGAGTCCAGCAGAAGATCGCGCAACGGTCCACGCTCGATCTCAGGACGTTTGCCAGCGCCAGACATCTGACGGGAATGATCGTGCAGAATCGTTCCCCTGGCATCGGTAAGGCGAAGGCGATCAAGGTCCGGGCGGTGGTTGGCCCAGAACGCATCGATCAGGCCGGCAGCTCCCAGCGCCGCCAATCCAGAGTTTTCGTGCAGGTCTAATGCGCTGCCCTGGACCCGCGCACTGCGGCTCTGATCACGCTCATACACGGAGACCTGCGCACCGCCTTGCTGCAGCAGTCGGGCCAGCGTGAGCCCGCCTGGCCCTCCGCCCACGATAGCGATTCTCTTTCCTTCAATGGCACTCATGCATACCTTTCGACGCTTAGAGTGCCACGACAAGGCGCAGCAACTGCCGGGTCCCCGGCCTGTTCCACCGTTGCATCCGTCCGTGCTGCACGGTCCATCCTGCGGTGTGGTGGTGCTCGTCTATCGGTTCTCAAACAGGGTGGCGTGGCTGATCCACTGGCTGGACTGGCGCCAACTGGTTTCGAGCTCCGGCACACTTAACAGACCGTGTCCTTTCCGACAGGCAAATTCATTGCCGCTTCGATCGATCAGGTTGTGCGAAGGCCTGCCCACCCGGTGAGGTTCGTTGAGTAAACGAAGGCATGTTTTACACCGTCTTTCCTGGTCCTGGAAGGCCCATCGCAGGCCGCAGATGGAACCAATGACGAAGAGCAGCATGTGCAGGTACTCACATGTACTGGGGAAGGGCAAGGCTATGGCCGAACAGGCATTCAGGCTGAGGAGGTACACCAGCGTAAGCAGGCTGGCCAGCTTGGCCCCAAGGAAAGCAACCCGGGGCAGTCGGTTACGCAGCGAGTTGCCGATTTTGGAAACCTCTGGCCGCTTGTCAGCGGTTGCGCAGGTGACAAAGACGATCAAAGGGCTGGCAAAGAGGAAATGAGCGAACTGGGAGAGGATCCGATCTCGCAGCAGGATCGAGCCTCCACACAGGCCGACGGCGAGAAGAAAAGAGATCAGACATGAGACCGCCAGGGCAAGCAGACAGAGCGCGGCCGTGCCTCGCAGCAGGCGCTCCCAGCTGGCCAGGCGTAGCCATAGCGCATCGCGACAAAGCCCCCCGGACAGATCCGTGAAGAGCTCCCGGTGCGGTTCGTGGGACACCGGATGGCGTCGCCACCAGAGTTCGGCTTCCCAGGAACGGAGCCAGTCGGCGCGGTCACCTGGGGGGACAACGCGCCCGATCCACCGCAGCAGACGTTGATCACTTTCTGGCAACGCTGAAGGGGCGGGTGGGGTCACGAGGATTTCTCCAGGGCCAGGCGGGACAGAAGAGGGAAGCGTTGGGTTGCTGTTTGCGCGGCGGCCATGCCGGCCTCGGTCACCTCGTAATAGCGGCGGGCGGGACGTTGCTTCTCGGATGCTTCTGCGTCCGATTCCCACTGTGAATTGACCAGAGCATCGCGCTCAAGCCGCCGAAGCGCGGGGTAGACCGTACCGCTGGGAAGACCGGTGACGTCCATCACTTCCAGGCCGAAGCGATAGCCAAGACTCAAGGCCTTGAGGATCAGCGCAGCGCTGTGGGAAAGACGGGTGGAGGACACTATGTAGTATGCTACCACGAGATAGTTCACTACATAGGGGTGCAAGGATGCTGCAACTCTGCAACGTGTCAAAAAGCTATCGCAGTATTCCGGCTGTCGAAGATGTCAGTTTCGTTCTGAAGCCAGGGGAAGGGCTGGTGTACCTCGGACCGAACGGTGAGGGAAAATCGACCACCGTGAAAATAATTATCGGCATGATTCGGCCGACGCGGGGGAAGGTCCTGTTTGGGGGCAAGGACATTCACGACGACCTGTCGCGCTACCGTTCCACGCTCGGCTACGTTCCCGAAGAGGCGCAGGTCTATACGCACCTGTCTGGCCTGGAGTACCTGCAGCTGGTTGGCCGGCTGCGCGGCATGGAGGAGAAACCTCTTGAGCACAGAGCCCGCACTTTGCTGCGGTTGTTGTCGCTCGAAGGCGCTCAGTATTCAGCGCTTGCGGAGTATTCCAAGGGGATGAAGCAGCGGGTTCTGATCGCGTCCGCACTTCTGCATGACCCGCAGCTCATTGTGTTTGACGAGCCTCTTTCGGGCCTCGACGCGACCTCGTCTCGGCTGTTCAAGGACTTAGTGGCTTTGCTTGCGCGGGAAGGGAAAGCCATTCTCTATATCTCTCATGTGCTTGAGGTTGTGGAGCGGGTTTGTGACCGCGTGATCGTGCTGGCGAAAGGGCGGGTCGTGGCCGACGCCCCGCCGCAGGAGCTCACCCGCCTGATGGCTCTTCCCGATCTTGAAGCCGTGTTCGCACAACTCGTTCGGCAGACCGATACCCGGCAGATTGCGCAAGAGATTGTCGGTGTTCTGAAGGAGCAACATGGCTGAACGAATGGCGCCGATGAAGA
>CAXTGN010000175.1:787-4594 GCA_964243455.1 uncultured Acidobacteriaceae bacterium | reverse complement strand
TCCTGTTGTTCCACTTTTTTCGCAGATTTTTCGACAACGATACGCTGCAGGCGGAAGGTGACACCGTAACCACCGTCGCCCGAGCCCTGGCTGTTGTCACCATTCCCGGTCTGATTGTTCCGTTCTTTCAGCAGAATCAGTATCCGCAGCGGCAGTTCTGGGGAAGGGTTGAGGACCAGTATTTCTTTGTTCTTCTTTCCTTTGCCGTGATGGGTGCGATCACGGTCTTTGAATGGGAGATGATCTTCCCGGATCGGGCCGACTTTCTGGTGCTTACGCCACTGCCGTTGGTGTCAAGCCAGCTGCTGGTGTCGAAAGCTCTTGCGCTGGTCTGCTTTTTGGCACTGTTCCTTACGGGCGTGAATGTGCTCGGTACCCTGACGTATCCGGCCATTTGCCATGCGGCGTTTGCTCACGGGGTGTTTGCGCACGTGATCGCGGTGGTCCTTGCAGGGGCGTTCTCATCCGGTGTCGTCCTAGCCAGCGTCGGCATTCTCCGGTTGAGTCTGTCGGACAGGCACTTCCGTGTGGCTACACCGTGCCTCCAATTGCTTTTCACGATCGTTTTGGCTCTGTTTGTCCTTCAGTACGTCCTGTATGGATCGTCGCTTCAGAGCCTGCTCGGTCCCCAATGGACGGTAGCGAGGTGGTTTCCTCCGTTCTGGTTTCTAGGCCTTTATGACTCGGTGCTCTACGGCGCCTCGGCTCCCATGTTTGCGTCTGAGTCGCGCCATATCGTGGTCTATGCGTGCGGCGCTTGCCTGGGCTTGCTTGCGATTGTGTATCCGCTCGCGTGGACACGAATGCAAAGGATGGCCATGGAGGGAGCGTTGAACAAGACCAGCCCTGCCCCTAGCTTTTTCCAAGGGCTGCTTCACCGTCTGGTGCGACGACCGACGGAACGGGCGATGTTTCACTTTCTCGGCCAGACGCTGCGCCGGAACCCGCGGTACCAGATTTACCTGGCGATGTACGGTGGAACGGGACTCGCACTGGCTGCAGCTTGTGCCTGGGTTCTGCAGCCGCGTGGGAGCCAAGTTGCGCTTGCGGCTTCCAGCTTTGGCAGCCATGCGGTCATTCCGCTGCTCTGTTTCTGGTGTGTGGCCGGCCTGCGGACAGCGTATGCGTTCCCGACAAATCTTCCGGCCCGCTGGATCTTCAGGATCTCTGGAGCGGAGTCGCGTGATCTTGTGGCAGCTGGGTGGAAGTGGACCACCGCGGCGGCATTGGCCGTGTTGATTGTTGCATTGCTGTCGTTATGCGGCCTCAGATGGACGGAGCGAACGATCGCGATTCAGATCGTCTCGGGTGCTTGCCTTTGCTTGCTTCTGGTGGACGTCTTTTCTCTGTCCCGGCGTGTGCCGATCATCGAGCCTCGGCTTCCGGGCAAATCGAACTTCGCGCTGTACCTCACCTTGTATGTTGGCGTACTCACACCAGGAATTTTCTGCTCCATCTGGGCGGAACTCCGATTCGAACGAAGTCCATGGCTGCTCCTTCCGCTGTTTGCCGTGACAGCGATTCTTCATGTCGCGTTTCGCCATGCACAGCAGTCGCCTATGGAGGTGGAAGAGGAGATGCAGGGGTATGAGGGAGGATTTCAGCTCTTAAATTTGAGCTGAGAAGCCGGCTGACGGGGGTTAGCGCGGTGAGGACCTTGGGGCAAACAGCAGATTCCTCCGCTGCGCTGCGGAATGACAAGTGGGGAGTGCGCTGCTGAATGACAAGTTGGGAGGAAAGCAAGGCAGTAGATTCCTGCGCTGCGGAAGGACGAGGGACGGGTTGAGGTGGGAGTTCTGCAGGGCCCGGGCCAAAAGGGCCTACGCTCCGCCCCTTAGTTCGCGTTGGAGATCGGCGAGGAGGGTGAGGGCTTCGCGGGGGGTGAGGCCGTCGATGTCGACCTGTTCGAGGCGGTCGACGATGCGCTGCGAGAGGGGGGTGAACATGGTCATTTGTAGCGGGGCGCTGCGCTCGGCTGAGTGGGACGCACCGTTGCGGATGGTCTGAGATACGCCCTGGGCTTCGGCGCGTTCGTGGACGCGGAGGACTTCGCGGGCGCGGTCGATGACGGCAGAGGGGAGGCCGGCGAGACGGGCGACCTCGATGCCGTAGCTTTTGCTGGCGGCTCCGGCTTCGACGGTGTGGAGGAAGACGATGCCGCCGTCGCGCTCGCGGACGGTGACGCGGGCGTTTTGGAGGCGGGGGAGGCCACCCCAGCGATCAGGTTCGCCGGGGACCCCGGGGTCACGATCGGCTAAGAGGGTGAGCTCGTGGTAGTGGGTGGCGAACAGGGTGCGGGCGCCGATGCGGTCGTGGAGGTGCTCGACGGTGGCCCAGGCGAGCGAGAGGCCGTCGTAGGTGGCGGTGCCGCGGCCCATCTCGTCGAGGAGGACGAGGGAGCGGTCGGTGGCGGTGTTGAGGATGGCGGCGGTTTCGGTCATTTCGACCATGAAGGTGGAGCGGCCGCGGGCGACGTTGTCGGCGGCGCCGATGCGCGTGTAGATGCGGTCGACGAGGCCGAGATGGAGACGCTCGGCGGGGACGAAGCTGCCGCACTGGGCCATGATGGCGAGGAGCGCGGTCTGGCGGAGGAAGGTGCTTTTGCCGCCCATGTTGGGGCCGGTGATGAGGAGGAGGGTGGGGGAGGTGGTGGGTTTGCGTGACAGGCTCGTGCCTTCCCCACCCCTGGGAGCGAGCTCCCCGGGGACCCCGGTTTCGGCCCTCGCGTTGTAAATACAGGGGTCCTTCGACTGCGCTGCGATTCGCTCAGGATGACGAGCTGTGGTGGCGGTGTTTAGGTCGTGGGCTGCGGCGCAGAGGCTTAGGGAGTTGGGGATGAAGCGGCCGGCGCCGGTTTCTTCGAGGCGGCGCTCTACTACGGGGTGGCGGCCGGCGATGATCTCGAGGGTGGTGGAGGCGTCGACGATCGGGCGTGTCCAGCCGCGGAGAGCGGCGAGGTGGGCGAAGCAGGCCAGGAGGTCGATTTCACCGACGCGGCGGGCAGTTTCGCGGACGCGGGGGGCCTCGGCTAAGAGCTGGCGGCGGAGTTCAGCGAAGAGGCGGCGTTCGATTTCGCCGGAGCGCTCCCCGGCGGTGAGGATTTTGGTTTCGAGGTCTTTGAGTTCGGGGGTGGTGTATCGCTCGGCGTTGACGAGGGTTTGTTTGCGCTCGTAGTCGGCGGGGACGGCTTTGAGGTTGGAGCGGGTGATCTCGAGGTAGTAGCCGAAGACGGAGTTGAAGCGGACCTTGAGGGAGTTGATGCCGGTGCGTTCGCGTTCGCGTTCCTCGATAGCGGCGATGCGCTGGCGGCCATCGGTGCCGAGCTCGCGGAGTTCGTCGAGTTCGGAGTCTACGCCGGAGCGGATGACACCGCCGTCGGCGAGGGTGACGGGGGGCGAGTCGACGAGGCTGCGGGCGATGAGTTGGGCGAGGTCGGGCAGGGCGTCGGTCTCGGCGAGGGTGGCCCAGCGGGGGCTGTCGGGGGCGAGTTCGGCTATGGCAGGGTGGTGCCGAGGGCAGCGACCTCGCGGGGACCGGCGGAGTCGAGGGCGACCCGGCCGAGGAGGCGTTCGAGATCGAGGATGCCGTCCATGGCGCGGCGGACGCCTTCGCGACGGCGGATGTCGGCCGTCGCGATCGCTACGGCGTCGAGGCGGGCGTTGATGGCGCGGAGGTCCAGCATGGGACGGAGCAGCTGCGCCCGGAGCTGGCGTTTGCCCATGGGCGTGCAGCAGGCGTCGAGCGTGCCGAGCAGGGTGGTGTCGGTGCCCTCGCCCGAGAAGAGCGGGTCGACGAGCTCGAGATTGC
>CAXTGN010000175.1:0-774 GCA_964243455.1 uncultured Acidobacteriaceae bacterium | reverse complement strand
GGACGCTGACGGCGTCGAGCTCGAGGGCGTCGCGCTGCTCGTAGAAGCGGACGGTATCGAGGTGTTCGAGGGCGCCCTGCTTTGTGGCGCGGAGATAGTGAACGATGGCACCGGCAGCGATTGCGGCGCCGGTGTGGCCGCCGAGGCCCATGCCGTCCAGGGAGTGGACCCGGAGGCCCTGGCGGAGCAGGGGAAGGGCGTACTCGTCGGTGAAGACCCAGTCGTCGAGCTCTGTTTTGGTGCCGCTTAGAGGAGTGGAGGTGTCTTCGGTTTCGGGTGGCGGGGTACCGGCGAGAGCGGTCTGTTTGGCGCGGCTGCCGTCGAGGTGGGTGCCGCGGGCGAAGAGGGTTTCGGCGGGGCGCATGCGGGCGAGTTCGTCGAGAGCGAGGGCCCAGGCGGCGGGGCCGCTGAACTCGGTAGAGCGCATGTCGCCGGTGGAGAGGTCGAGAGACGCGACGCCGACGGAGGCGGCAGTGCCGGAGCCGGCGGAAGCGACCGCCGCCAGCCACTGGCTCTGGCCGGCGTCGAGGGTGGCGTCCAGGGCGGTGCCGGGGGTGAGGACGCGGGTGACCTCGCGACGGACGACGGTTTTGGTGAGTTTGGGGTCTTCCATCTGCTCGCAGAGGGCGACCTTGAAGCCTTTGCGGAGGAGGCGTTGCAGGTAGGTGGCGCCGGCGTGATAGGGAACGCCGCACATGGGGACCTGGCGGGCCTTGTCGCGGGCGGTGAGGGTGAGCCCGAGTTCGCGCGAGGCGACCACGGCGTCTTCGAAGA
>CAXTGN010000174.1:0-9155 GCA_964243455.1 uncultured Acidobacteriaceae bacterium | reverse complement strand
GCCTTACCGAGCATCTCAGGGTAGTCCGCACCGTTTTGCATGGCGCTCAGGATGAAGTTGCAGGTGCCGTTCAGGATGCCGCTGATGCGCCGGATACGGTCGCCGCTGATGCCCTCGGTGATGCCAGGGATGACAGGCACGCCGCCAGCCACGGCCGCGCCGTAGAGCAGCTGAACGTCCTGCTGCTGCGCGAGGGCGAACAGGGCGGGGCCGCGTAAGGCGATCAGCTGCTTGTTCGCGGAGACGACGTGTTTTCCGGCTTTCAGCGCGGCAGTAATCCAGCCTTCGGCTGGGTCCAGGCCGCCCATGAGCTCGAGAACGAGATGGACCTCTGGACTGCTGAGGATGTCCTCGATGTTTGCTGTCCAGACGGCATCCCCGGGGACGAAGGCAGCGCGACTGCCGGTTCGCTTGCGCTCGACGCCGCGGTTGAAGATGTGCGTGATGCGGATGTCGGTTCGGCCCGAGGCGTTGAGGACCTCGGCGAAGGCGCTGCCGACGGTGCCGAAGCCGAGCAGGGCGACGTTGAGGATCTTATCTGGGCCTGCGGCTCGCTGACCGACGTTGGCGAGGATGCGATTGGCCATCAGTAGTTCACCCGGTAGGGGCTTTTCTGCCAGGCGTCGAAGCTGGAGCGGGCTTCGTCGGCCAGCAGTCGCACTATGGGAATGGTGCGCTCGCCAAGCGGCTTCTTGACCTCTTCGTAGAGGAACGAATCATCGAAGCCAGCGCGTGCGGCGTCCGTTGCGTCGTTGCCGTAGTAGATGGCCCGGCAGCGTGACCAATACAGGGCGGCAAGGCACATGGGACAGGGCTCGCAGCTGCTGTAGACGTCGCAGTCGTCGAGCTGAAAGGTGCCGAGGGCCTGGCAAGCGTTGCGGATGGCGACGACCTCGGCGTGCGCGGTGGGATCGTTGCTGGCGGTAACCTGATTGGCGCCGGTCGCGATCACCTGCCCGTCTTTGACGACCACGGCTCCGAAGGGACCGCCACGGCCGTGCAGCACATTCTCTGTGGCAAGGTGGATTGCCTGCTGCATGAAGTCGGGACGTCCGGGCATAATCAGCACCATGGTACATGCTCTGCGTTCGCGTCGGGTGGTGACGCCGGAGGGCCAACGCGAGGCTGTGGTCGTCATTGAAGACGAGTGCATTGCTGCGGTTCTGCCCCCTGAGGCGCTGAGCTCTGATGTCCCGGTCGAGGATCTTGGCGAGGCGGCTCTGCTGCCCGGACTGGTGGATGCGCACACCCACATCAACGAACCGGGCAGGACGGAGTGGGAGGGTTTTGAGACGGGGTCGCGTGCGGCCGCGGCGGGTGGCTTCACGACGATCGCCGATATGCCCCTGAACTGCCTGCCCGAAACGACAAACGTGGATGCCCTGGAGGCGAAGCGTCAGGCGGCCCGGGGTAAGTCCCATGTGGACTACGCGCTGTGGGGCGGCGCGGTGAACGGCAACCAGGGCGATCTCGGTCCGCTGGCCGAGGCCGGTGTTGCCGGGTTCAAGGCGTTCCTGATCTATCCCGGATGCGACGGCTTTACGGAGATCGACTGGGCGAACCTGGAGCTGGCTGTGCCTGCTATTGCGAAAACGGGCTTGCCTCTGCTGGTGCATGCGGAGCTGGCGGGACCCATCGACGCAGCGTTTGCCTTCCAGGAACGGAGCGGGGCTGACTGGCGCAGGTATGCGACGTACCTCGCGTCGCGGCCGGATGAGGCTGAGCTGGAGGCGATCGAGATGCTGCTTGCGCTTTGCCGCAAGCAGCGCTTCCGGTTGCATATCGTGCACCTTTCAACAGCAAGGGCGTTGCCGATGTTGAAGGCTGCAAAGGCGGAGGCGCTGCCCGTCACGGTAGAAACGTGCCCGCACTACCTGCATTTTGCTGCGGAGGACATCCCGGACGGCGCGACGCCGTTCAAGTGTGCGCCGCCGATCCGCTTGCGGACGAACCGGGAGCTATTGTGGGAAGGACTACTGGATGGCACCATCGACCTGATTGCAACGGATCACTCGCCTTGCCCGCCGGAGATGAAGCGACTTATCGCTTCAGACTCCGGCCCAGAGGCGGGGCGATTCGACGAGGCCTGGGGTGGGATCGCTTCCCTGTCTGTGGCCTTGCCAGTCGTATGGACGGAGTGCGTAAGGCGTGGGGCTGACCTTGGGCAGTTGGTCCGGTGGATGGGCATGCGTCCTGCGGAACTGGCAGGGTTGACGCGGGTCGCGGGCGCTATTGAGGTGGGCAGGGACGCGAGTCTGGTCTGCTTTGACCCAGACGCCTCGGTGGAGGTGAGAGCGGAGCGGCTGCACCAGCGGCATGCGGTATCACCGTATGTCGGAGAGACGTTGCGCGGCGTGGTTCGGTCGACGTGGGTGCGGGGAATGCGTGTGTTCCATGATGGGAGCTTTCAGGGTCAAACCTGGGGCCGCGAGCATACGCGTTCACCCCTTGGCAGGCATGGCCGATGAACACGGTTCTGGCGCGTTGGAACGCGGCTGCAGTCGCGGAAGCGGAGGCCGAGATCCTGCCCTGCAATGGATCGCAGAGCTGGGCTTCCCAGCTGGGTATGCTGAGGCCCTTTGTCGACGAGACCGTGTTGTTTGCGGCTTCTGATGCTGTGTGGTCAGGGCTTCCGCCGGCGGACTGGATGCAGGCCTTCGATAACCACCCACGCATCGGCGAGAGGCACGCGCGATCGTCTACGAAGACGAGCCTGCACTGGAGTGCAGGCGAGCAAAGCGCGCTCACCCCGGATGATGCGGCGAAGGCTGAGCTTGTGCATGGCAATCGAGCGTATGAGCAGCGGTTCGGGCGCATCTTCCTGGTGTGTGCGAGCGGCAAGAGTGCGGCGGAGATCCTGGAGATCCTGCTCGCTCGGCTCCGTAACGATGCTGGGGAAGAGCTGCAGGAGGCTGCGGAGCAGCAGCGGCGGATTACACAACTGCGGCTGCGAAAGTGGCTCGGCCTGCAGGCCGCCCGCTGCGAGGACGTGTAAAGTAGTCCCACAACGCCCATGGGTCTGTCGACGCACATCCTCGATACCGCTTCAGGGAAGCCCGCGGCGGGTGTCACCGTTGTTCTGTTGCGGCGGACGGGTGCGAGCTGGGAAGAAGTCGGACGAGGCCAGACGGACGCTGATGGCCGTTGTCGGACATTGCTTGGCGAAAACACGCTGACACAAGGCGAGTACCGTCTTCGCTTCGAAACCGGCGCCTACTTCGCTGCGGGAGAGCACTCATCGCTTTACCCCTTCGTCGAAGTCACTTTCTCCGTGCAGGATCCGGGACAGCACTTCCACATCCCTTTGCTGATTGCGGCTAACGGGTACACCACCTATCGCGGGAGTTGATGAAAATGTCCGGAAACGCCCTGCTCAGCAGCCATCGGTATGGCAAGTCGCGCGTACGGCTCATGCGTGTGATCAAGCACGAAACCCACCATGATCTGCACGACTGGACAGTTGAGGTGATGCTCACGGGTGACTTCGCCGAGGTCTTCACGGAAGGAGACAACTCCCGCATCCTCGCTACGGACACGATGAAGAACACCGTGTACTTCCTTGCGCGGCAATCGAAGTCCGAGAGCCTTGAGGCGTTCGCGGGGGAGCTGGTCGACTTTCTGCTGAGTCGCAACCTGCAGGTCACGGCTGCTGAGGTGAAGATCGACTCGCATCTGTGGAAACGTTTGGTCGTTGAGGGTGAACCATATCCCACGGCGTTCATGAAGGGCTCTGACGAGCGGCAAACAACGCATGTGGCGCGCAGCCAGGGAGGTTTAGCGGTGATCCGCAGCGGGTTTGACAACTTGACTGTGCTGAAGACAGCGCAGTCGGGCTTCGTTGGCTTCATACGGGATGAGCTCACTACGCTGCCGGAGGCCACGGACCGCCTCTTCGGCACGGCTGTCACGGCGACATGGACCTACAGCGCGGTGGCGCTCGCGACGAGTGTGGACTTCGACAGAGTGCGGCATGGCCTGCGTGAGCGCATGCTTACTGTCTTCGCCAGGCATGATTCGCTGAGCGTGCAGCAGACGCTGTATGCGATGGCGCAGGCTGCGCTCGAGCACACAGGTGCCATTGAGGAGATCTCCCTGCGCATGCCAAACAAACACAATCTCCTCGTCGACCTGAGGCGCTTCGGTCTGGACAACCCGAACCACATCTTTGTGCCTACCGAAGAGCCCCACGGGACGATTGAGGCCACGGTGCGGCGCGGTTGATGACTGGAACCGAGATACACAGTGACCGGGCGGCGCGCATCGTTGCACGTTGCCGCGAGCTGGCCCGTGTGACCGATGTGCCGGGTGAGACCACACGGCTTTTTCTCTCAAAGGCGACACGGGACGCGCACACGTTGGTGGGCTCGTGGATGCGGCAAGCCGGCCTGAGCGTGCGGGTGGATGATGTCGGCAACCTGCGAGGTTTACGCAAGGCAGTTGAACAAGATGCGCCGACGCTGGTGCTCTTTTCGCATCTAGATACCGTGCCGAACGCTGGGGCTTTCGATGGTCCTCTGGGCGTGCTGCTGGCTCTGGCTGCAGTGGAAGAACTTGCGGGGGAGCCGCTGCCGTTTGCCGTAGAGGTGATTGCGTTCAGCGAAGAGGAAGGGGTGCGGTTTGGGTTTCCATTCCTGGCGTCCAGGGCGTCGGTCGGGGAGCTGACAGACGCGGAGCTGGAGCGAGCGGATGGTGCAGACGTGACGGTGCGTGAGGCAGTCCGCGGGTTCGGTCTCGATCGAGGTTCACATTGAACAGGGGCCGGTGCTGGAGAAGGAAGGGCTGCCGCTTGGGATCGTGGACACGATCATCGGGCAGTCCAGGCTACAGCTTACCTTCACCGGGCAGGCCAATCATGCGGGCACGACGCCGATGGCTTTGCGGCAGGACGCGCTGGTCGCCGCGGCGCAGTGGATCGTTGAGGTGGAACGGTTTGCTTCGAACTACAAGCAGCTGGTTGCGACGGTGGGACGCCTCCAGGTATCGCCGGGAGCGGTGAACGTGGTGCCCGGAACGGTGCAGCTTTCCCTCGATGTGCGACATCCTGGCAACGGATCACGACATGCTGCCGTCGCGCGCTTGCTAACCAGCGCCGAACATATCGCCCAGGCGCGAGGGATACACGTGCACGCCAGGCTTCTTGCGGAACAGTCGTCTGTGCCGCTGAGCGGGACGCTTGCCGAAGGTTTGCAGGCCGCTGCGGAGATTGCGGGCTACCGGACGATGCGGATGTACTCGGGCGCGGGCCATGATGCCATGATTCTTGCGCCCCATGTGCCCACCTCCATGCTCTTCGTGCGGTCGCCCGGCGGGCTGAGCCATCACCCGGGCGAGAGCGTACTGGAAGCTGACGTGGAAGCGGCACTTGCCACGGTGTTGGAGCTGATCCAGCATCTTCAGCTTTGAGCAAACTGTGCCATAGAATGACCGCACGATGCACCATCTTGGCTTTACCCGAAGCGTCAGCCGTCGCGAGTATCTTCTGCACACGCCGGACGCGTTTGTGCGTACGCCTCTTCCCGGGCTGGCAGGCGGCGTGGCCATCGTGCACGCAGCGCCACAGATGGGTGCGCGGTTTGCGATGACCACCGTGGAGCTCGAAGCGGGCGGAACGCTGGCCGCCGGGCCGGTGCAGCGTTTTGTTTTCGTGCTCTCCGGCGATGTGCAGATGCACCGACCTGAGTCAGGGAAGACTCATCAGCTGGAGCGCGGGCACTACAGCTTTCTGCCTACCGGGCTGGGACACACCCTCATTTCAGCCACACCTGCGCGGTTGCTTTTGTTCGAAAAACCGTTCACTCCTTTGCCGGCAGGCGATCATGAGCCAAGTGTGCCCGCGTCTCTTCTTGGTCGCGAAGACGAAGTTGCGGCGTGTCCGCTGTACGGTGATGCTGGCTTGCAGGTTCGCTGCCTCCTGCCGAGCTCGTCAGCGTTTGATTTTGCGGTCAACACGATGACCTATGCACCGGGAGCCTCGTTAGCTCAGGTTGAGGTGCACTACATGGAGCACGGCCTTTTGATGCTGGAAGGCGAAGGTATCTACCGCCTGGGGGACGACTGGCATCCTGTGACGGCAGGTGATGCCATATGGATGGCGTCCTTCTGTCCGCAGTGGTTTGCCGCAGTTGGGAAGGCACCCGCGAAGTACATCATCTTCAAAGACTTCAACAGGCACGTGCTGGGATGACTCCAAAGATCAATCTCGACCGGTTGATGCGCGAGCTGCATCAGCTTGCCACGATGACAGAGTGTGCCGCTGCTGTCGACCCGTCGCTGCCCCAACCCCAACGAGCTGTGACGCGCATCGTTTTCACCCCGCGCGATCTCGAAGCGAGGGCATGGTTCAAAAACCTTGCTATCCAGGCAGGCTTTGCAGTGCGGGAAGACGCCGTGGGCAATACTTTCGTTCGGTGGGCTGGATCTCGATCGGATCTGCCCGCGATTGGGACCGGGTCGCACATGGACGCCATTCCGTTTGCGGGCATGTACGACGGCACGGTGGGTGTGCTCGGCGGGCTGGAGGCGATGCGCGCTTTGAAGGAAGCAGGCTTTGCTCCCCATAGATCGCTGGAGTTGCTCCTTCTAACCAGTGAAGAACCGACGCGTTTCGGCATTGGCTGCCTGGGTTCGCGGCTGCTGAGTGGTGTCCTTAAGCCTGAGGCCGCAGACGCTCTTCAGGATAGGCTGCAGGCAACGGATGCCGAGGCCCTGCCCGGTGGCACGCTGCGGAGCGCACGGCAGGCTGCCGGATTTAATGGATCGCTCTCCACGGTACGGGCGCAACCCGGCCTGTATGACGCGTGGATCGAACTGCACATAGAACAAGGACCGCTCCTGGAGCGTGCAAGTCTCAACCTGGGCGTCGTCACGCACATCGCAGGGCCGGCGAGCTATCGGTTCAGCGTGGAGGGCGTGGGCGGCCATGCTGGAGCGCTGCTGATGCCGGACCGCCGGGACGCTTTGTGCGCCTCCGCCGAGTTGGTGCTTGCCATTGAGCGCTTCACGCTTCAGGCGAATCGTAGCTCGGGTACCCACAACAGCGTTGCCACTGTGGGTAAGCTTGAGGTATATCCAGGTGCGGTGAACGCTGTGCCCTCGCGGGTAAATTTCATGCTCGATATCCGTGACACCAACGTGCAAATCCGGGAAGCGATCATGGGCCAGATACGAGGCGCCGCCCAGGAGGTAAGCGAACGCCGCAAGGTGCTCATTCGCGAGGAACGCATCAACGCGGATCCGCCCGCACACTGCGATCGCCGGCTGGTGAACATGCTGATGGAAGAGGCTGCGGTCGCTGGGGCCACCGCGGAAGAACTCGTCTCGCGGGCCTACCATGACACCAGCTTTATGGCGCAGATCGCGCCCGTGGCCATGCTGTTCATCGCATGCCGAGGCGGGGTTTCGCATGGTGCGGATGAGTACGCCTCGCCTGAGGCGATTGCACTGGGAACACGGGTTCTCGCCCAGACCATGGCCAGGTTGTCTGTGTGTCAGGCCACTCCTTCACA
Organism: uncultured Acidobacteriaceae bacterium; assembly: GCA_964243455.1. Taxonomy (GTDB): domain Bacteria; phylum Acidobacteriota; class Terriglobia; order Terriglobales; family Acidobacteriaceae; genus Granulicella. Next base: position 1,650 of record CAXTGN010000174.1, on the reverse strand, counting down.
CCCCGCACGAGGGGTAGACTAGGTACGAGCAAAGGCACCCTGTGCGCCTGCGCAGCAAAAACACGGAGCGCGAACCACGGATGATCCAGTCTCTGAACCCTGCTACCGGCGAAGTGCTGCGCCGCTTTGATCCCCTGACACCCGAGGCCGTTCAGGCCAAACTCGAACTTGCCGCACAGGCGGCCAAGAGTTACGTCACAGAGACGCTGGAGCATCGCCGCTTCTGGATGCGCCGTCTTGCCCTGCTGTTAGAAAGCGATCGCGAAGAGCTATCGATGCTGCTGGTCACGGAGGTAGGCAAGCCCATTCGCGCGGCTCGTCTTGAGGTGGGGAAGTGTGTGGCCGTGTGCCGCTACTACGCGGAACACGCGGAGCGCATCCTCGAGTCCGAGGCCATCCCCACCGAACACGCCCAGAGCTACGTGCGTTGGGATCCGCTCGGCGTGGTGCTCGCGATCATGCCTTGGAACTTCCCTCTTTGGCAGGTATTCCGCTTTCTCGCGCCCGCCTTGATGGCCGGCAATGTCTGCCTTCTGAAACACGCGCCCAGTGTTCCGCAGTGTGCTCTCGCCATTGAAGCGCTCGTGCGTCGTGCAGGTTTTCCCCGTGGCAGTCTGCAGGCCCTGCTGATGGAGGCCAGCGACATCGAATCGGTACTGGCTGACAAGCGCGTTGCAGCGGTGACTGTGACCGGTTCCGAGAGCGCTGGGCGGGCAGTTGCGGCGCAGGCCGGCTACCTGCTGAAGAAGAGCGTGCTCGAGCTCGGCGGGTCGGATCCATTCGTCGTTCTTCCCTCAGCAGACCTGCCCGCTGCGATCGCAAACGCGATCCAGTCCCGGTGCATCAACAACGGCCAGAGTTGCATTGCCGCCAAGCGCTTCGTTGTGCATTCTGACGTCTACGACGAGTTCGAGCGTGGCCTGGTCGAGGGGATGCAAGCCCTGATCATTGGGGACCCGGCCCTGGAAGGGACAGAGCTTGGTCCGCTGGCGAATGCGGAGGGCTCCGAAAAGCTGCTCCGGCAGATCGCGGACGCTATTGCAGCTGGAGGTAAGCTACTCACCGGAGGCAAGCGTCTCGACGTCTCCGGCTTCTATGTTGAGCCGACAGTCATCTCGGGCGTCCCACGTACGGCCGCCGTCTATGCAGAAGAGACCTTTGGGCCCCTCGCGTTCGTGTTCCGCGTCGGCTCCCTCGACGAAGCTATCCACGTCGCGAACGATACGCCCTTCGGTTTAGGAGCGAGCTGCTGGACGAACAACGTCGCGGAGCAGGAACGCCTTGCGTCCAGGCTGGAGGCCGGGGCGGTTTTCTTCAACACGCCGGTAGCCAGCGATCCGCGTCTCCCCTTTGGAGGCACCAAGCAGTCCGGCTATGGGCGCGAGCTTTCCGCCGCAGGAATGCGTGAGTTCCTGAATGCGAAGACAGTGGTGGTTGCGGCGCCGGAGAACACGCCACTCCAGACCGACTTCACGTTCGTGCCTGATCCCCCGGCGGCTGCCTTGCCCAAACCGGAGCCTCTCGTTGCACCAGCGCCCACCGCGCCCATTGCTGCGGCGAAGACAGGGGAGCCCGAGCGCAAAGGTGGATCGATGCTCGGGCTCTCACGTCGGTAAGGGTGTCTAGAAGTTAAAGGATGCCTGCAGGGAG
>CAXTGN010000173.1:5927-9224 GCA_964243455.1 uncultured Acidobacteriaceae bacterium | reverse complement strand
GGAGAGATGGCCGAGTGGCTGAAGGCGCACGCTTGGAAAGCGTGTATACCGCAAGGTATCCAGGGTTCGAATCCCTGTCTCTCCGCCACCGCTTCAAAGAGCCGCCTGAACAGCGGCTTTTTTCGCGTTGACGGGACGAAATCAGCAATCGAGGGCTGCGGTAGCCAGCGAGCGTAAGTCGGTCGGTGGGCCCGTATGCCAAGAGCCGTTAAGGTGTAGCCCTCGAGGGATGAACGGTGTGGCCACGCCGTAAGGGAGAGGCTCTGAAGCAGGGTGTCTAGCGCATTTAGGCCCTCGCGAACTTCGAGGTATCTCCGTGCGGCACGCTGTGCTGGACTGAACCGCCGGTCAGAGTAGTCCGTCATGCCAGCCTCCGAACAACTTCGCGCCCCCAAGGGAGTCGTGCCATTGTGTCGCCGACCATGGCTGATGAAACAGGTGTGTGACTTAAGACGAAGGCTGGATTTCGACGGTGAGCTTGGTTGGAGTAAAAGAGGCGCTCCGTAAGGAGCGCCTTCTATTAAGAGGCAATCCTAAATCAACTGGGCGTCGAGGGAGATCTCGGCGGCTTTGAGCAGGCGAGAGATGGGGCAGCCGTCCTTGGCCTTGGTGGCAAGCTCGTCGAACTGCTGCTTTTCGATGCCGGGGACGCGGGCGCGCGTCTTCAGGTGTATTTTGGTGACCGTTGGGCCATCGTCGGTTTTCTCCATGGTGACGGTGGCGGTGGTGTCGAGCTGTTGCGGTGGCTTGTCGACAGAACTCAGCTGGCCGCTGAGGGCCATGGTGAAGCAGCCGGCATGGGCGGCGGCTATGAGCTCTTCTGGGTTGGTGCCCTGGCCATTCTCAAAACGCGTGCTGAAGCTGTACTGGGTCTCGTGCAGAACCCCACTCTGGGTGTTGATGATGCCCTTGCCGTCCTTGAGGCCGCCCTGCCAAATGGCCTGTGCGCTGCGATCCATGTCTTCACTCCTGTATCCGCGAGCGAGCTCGCGGTGCGGTCTGTATGATGCGCTTTTGCTGTACCGATCCCTACCGATCAGCACAAAGTAGAAAAGCGGCCCAATGCGGCCGCCCTTTCATATGGACGCGCCTCAGGCGGGGACCTGCTTGATGTCGTTGATGTGGCTGACGGTCTGGTGGTTGTCGTTGAGGCGCAGGTTTGCAAGCGCCTTGTAGACGGCGAGGCGAGCCCGCGCAATCGAACCCAGGGGCCGGTGTGCCTCGATGGAATTGGCGGGGTTGAAGGAAAAGTTTTCGATGAAGCCGTCGAGGGCGGGATCCCAGCCGGTCTGCATGGGGAGGATCAGGCGGGCGACCTCCGTGTACTGGGAGAGGGTCTCCGGCCATTGGGCCTGGGCGTCTTCCACCGGCATGTCTTCGAGGCCGGTGTTGAGCTGGACGCGGACTGAGAATTCGGCAGGAGCGGCACCGAAGAAGTCCACGGTCGCCTCACGCAGCGCGTCCGGGGTCTTCGGATCGAAGTCCGCGTCGGCAAGGGCCTTCATTTTGGGTGTATCGGGATAGACGCCCAGCTTGGCAACGTACTCGCCGTGGCGTTGCGGTGTCTGCGAGAAATAGGCTTCGGCCATGGGATCTTTCTGCGGATGACCGAAGAAGTCGAGCTTCTGGGAGGTGATGCCGATCGCGCTGAGGCCTTCCGCTGTCACCTTGGCCACCGAAGAGACAGCACCCTTGACGGTGTCGGAGAGCTTGGGGGCGATCTCGGCGTTGGGCTTGAAGGCCGAAGGGAAGGCCTTGGCGGTGCTGACGAAGAACTCCTTGCCGGTGTCGAGGACCCAGTCCTGGGTGTTGTCTGTCTCGTTGGCGAGCTTGGGGCCGGGGACACCGAGCACCTTGATGGACATGCCGCGGGCGCTGGTGATCTTCGAGTCGTCGTTGATCTCGCCGGGGGCGTTGGCCATGCGGACGAGGACGTGGTATGTCGCGGGCTTGACGAAGATGCCCTGTGCGAGCTCGTAGGGAAGGTCGGGCCGGACGACGAGTTGGCCCTTGAGAACGCCAAAGGCTTTGGCATGGGAGATGCGAACGCTTTTGCCGATGTTTTCGCGGACATTCGCGACACCCTTGCTCATGAGTTCGATGATTTTCCCGTGCGTTTCCTGCTCGTCGGGTTCAATGGTTTCCACATCAGGGGTAAAGAGAAGGTAATTTGGCCCTGTGGGTACGTGGGGTGAACTGGAGAATGAATACTGGGATGCAAAGCGGCGTGGCACGCGACCAGGTGCTTGTCGCGAAGCGATGCCCGGAAGGTGCAGTTTGCTTTCCCCGAGAGGAACGGGAGACTGGGAGGGCCTTTACGAAGCGTGGCTCGCTGAACTGGGCAGTTGCCTGAGGAGAAAAGTTTCGCCCAAAGCGAAACGCCTCGGGGCGGCAACCCCGAGGCGATTCTTTGTAAAGGAGGTAACGTCTATCGGAGCCCTTGCGGGTTCGCTCTAGGCGGTTTTCACTGCAGATACCAGGAGAAGTGATTCTCTTTCTGCTAGTGAAAGCTGTTGAAGTGCTGCTCCATTGGCACTTCTAACTTACAACTCCTCTGGGTGGGCCACACCTATCCAGAGGACCTAACCATACGATGCAGAGCGGACCGACACCGTCGCTACTGTGGATAGGTTCTTGCAGGTGGTGGCAGATGTCAAAGGTTCTGTAGTAACTGGTTTGGGGGATGTTGATTGTGGTGGGTGCTCCGGGGTGCTGTGCCGCGATGAGCAGAATACAGGGGTTCCTTCGCTTCGCTCAGGATGACGCTGGGTTGGGACGGCAATGACCCTAGGTGTTGTGGAGCCAGATGAAGCGGGCGATGAAGAGGATGGCGAGCAGGTAGAGCATCCAGTGCTCCTTGCGGGCGCGGCCTGTGGCTAGCTCGAGCGTGGCGAAGCTGATGATGCCGAAGCTGAGGCCCGTAGCGATCGAGTAGGTGAGCGGGATGGTGAGCAGGGTGAGAAAGGCGGGTATGGCGATGCGGGGTTCGTCCCACTCGATGTGTGCGGTGCCCGCGACCATGAGCGCGCCGACGAGGATGAGCGCGGGCGCCGTCGCGAAGGTGGGAATGGCGCCGACGACGGGCGCTACGAAGATGGAGAGAAGGAATAAGAGGCCGGTGACCATGGCTGTGACGCCGGTGCGGCCTCCGGCGGCTACGCCTGACGCGCTTTCGATATAGCTGGTGACGGTGGAGGTGCCGGCGAGCGAACCGACGACGGTGGCAGCGGCGTCGGCGAAGAAGATGCGGTCCAGGCGGGGGATGGTGCCGGCTTCGGGGCCGGTTTGGACGATGAG
>CAXTGN010000173.1:2170-5917 GCA_964243455.1 uncultured Acidobacteriaceae bacterium | reverse complement strand
AGGCCGGCGCGTTCGGTGACGGCGACCAGGGTGCCGATGTTGTCGAAGAGGTCCACGAAGAGGAAGACGAAGATGATCTCGAGTGCGTTGAGGCGAAGGGCGCCGCGGAGGTTGAGATGGAAGGCCGTGGAGCGGATGGCCAGGGGGTTGAGCGTGGCGGGGTGCCAGTGGACCTGGTGAAAGAGGATGCCGACGAGCAGGGTGCCGAGGACGCCGATGAGCATGGCCGCACGGACGCGCAAGGCCTGCAGGATCGCGATGAGCGCGATGCCAAAGATGGCGAGCAGCGTGGCGGGGTTGTGCAGGTCGCCGAGCGTGACCGTGGTGGCAGGGCTGGGGACGATGAGGCCGGCGTTGCGGAGGCCGATGAAGGCGATAAAGAGGCCAATGCCTCCGGCGACCGCGGCGTGGAGCTGGTAGGGGATGGCCGCGAGCAGACGCTGGCGGATGCCGCCCAAGGTGAGCAGGAGGAAGATGATGCCGGAGAGAAACACCGCGCCGAGGGCGGTCTGCCAGGGGATGCCCATGCCTTTGACGACCGTGTAGGTGAAGTAAGCGTTGAGACCCATGCCGGGCGCGAGGGCGAGTGGGTAGTTGGCGAGCGCACCCATGAGGATGGAGCCGAAGGCCGCGCAGAGACAGGTGGCGACGGTCACGGCCGCGATGGGCATGCCGGTTTCGGAGAGGATGGAGGGGTTGACGAAGATGATGTAGGCCATGGTGACGAAGGTCGTCAGGCCGGCGAGGAGTACGGTGCGCCAGGTGGTGTTGTGCTCGGCGAAACGGAAGTACAGTTCCAGGCGTTGGCGCAAGGGCGTCTCCGGGAAGGCTGGCGTTGTGAGGGGCTTGGGTTCAGCATAGCTTGAGGAGTGAGGGACACAGACAGCAGGTTCCCCGTTCGGAGAATGACAACAGAAAAGAAGGGCAAGACGAACCGAAAAGAAGGGCAAGACATGATGACGGCGGATGAGGTGAAGAGAGTGTTGGGCTTGAAGGCGCATCCGCGAGAGGGCGGGTGGTTTGCGGAGACGTACAGGACTGGGGCGATGTTGCCGGCGTCCGTCTTTGCGAACTCGGCGGATCCGGTGCGGTATGACGGGCCGCGGCGTTTGAGCACGGCGATCTATTACCTGCTGGAGCCGCGGACGTTCAGCGAGATGCACCGGCTGGCGTCGGATGAGGTGTTTCATCACTATGCCGGAGCTGCGGTGGAGATGCTGCAGCTTTGGCCGAGTGGACGGGTGGAGCGGGTGGTGATTGGCACGGATCTGCCTGCGGGGCAACGGCCCCAGGTGGTGGTGCCCAAGGGTGTTTGGCAGGGATCACGGATGCTGCCTGGCGAGGATGGGCCGGAGAGCTGGGCGTTGTTGGGGTGCACCGTCAGCCCGGGCTTTGAATATGCCGACTACGAGACGGGGACGCGGGCGGAGCTGGCCGAGCGCTTTCCGGAGATGCGGGAGCTGATTGTGGCGCTGACCCGGGGTGGGGCGCATTGAGGGGGTAGAGAATTGCTAGCTTTTGCCTTCGGCCCTCGCGCTCCAAATACAGGGGTCCTTCGCTTCGCTCAGGATGACGGGGTGGCGAAGGCGGGGACGGGATTAGGCACCGCGCTTCGCTCAGGATGACAGGGTGTTAGGGGGCGGGCTTGGGTGCTGTGCTGCAGAGACAGGCGTGTACGGCGGAGGGGCGGTCTTCGCGGATGGCGCAGGCGTAGGCGGGCCAGATCTGAGCCAGTCCGAGGGCGTAGATGCCTAGGTCGCCGGGGTAGAAGTGCTGGCGAAAGGCGGTGCTGTCCGGCGACTGGCCGGTCTTGTCGTCGATGAAGCCGTCGGCGAGCTTTGCGGCGGAGGCGGCGGAGAAGTCCGGTAAATGATAGGTGCTGCTGAAGCGGTAGGCCTCGGCCCAGGGTGCGGTGAACCCGTCGGGCCCGGGGGATACCACGGTGCGCCAGTCTTTCAGTGTGGCTGTGTGCGGGTCGATTGCCGCGACGAGAAAGGCTGGGTGGTTGCCGAATACGGGGGTGATTGCGGGGACGAGCTTGGCGGGGATGGCAGCTGCGGTTTGGGATGGAGCCTGGGGATCGGTTGCTGCGGAGGACGCGCCTGGATCGGAGCGGCGGAGCAGGCGGATCTCGTCCATGTGGGTGTGGCCGAAGAGGGCGAGGCGGACGATGTCGGCGTAGTCGAGCAGGGCGTCGGAGAAGCTTGTGTCGGCGAGAAAGGGGCGGGGTTCGGCGGTGCAGAGTTGGGTGGGCTGGAAGACATAGCGGCGGAAGGATGTATAGACGTCAATCCCCGGAGGTATGTGGGCCATAACCCAGACGTGCTCGCCGCGGGCGCGGGCTGCGGTTAGCTGGGCACGGAGCCAGTCAATCTGAGCCTTTTGCGGTGCGCGATCGGCAGCGGCGGCGCAGGTGTTGAACTGGCGAGCCTCAAACATGTCTTCGAGGACGAGGAGGCGGGCGTGGTCCATTGGTGCGGGGAGGGAGACGCTGTAGTCGCCATCGGGGGTGAAGCTGGAGGGACTGGCTCCGGAGGCTGCGGCGAGGCTGCCGGAGACGCCGGTCTGGAAAGAGTCGGAGGGCGTAGCACGGTAATCGGCACAGCCGGAATCATTGTTGCCCAGCGCCCCGAAGACGGGAACGCGAGGGAAGGCCTGGCGCATCTGCCCCAGGACGAAGGCGACTGTCTTGGCCGCAAAAGCGGAGAGGTCCTGCGGGCTGGCTCCGGTTGCCAGGCGATTGAAGCGGCAGGGGAAGTCATGCGTGAGCAGATCGCCGGAGAGGGTGACGAAGGCAGGGCGGGGTTCGGCGTCGTGGGCCGCGGCGAGAGAGGTCTTGAGCAGAGGCCATGCAGTGTCCAGCGCGCGGGCCCCGCAGGCTGTCTGCAAGGCCTGCAGGTCGGCTGCCTGCGTTGGGGACGGAGCCGCGTTCAGGATGGAGGGCCAGTGCTCGATGGGCTCGGTGCGGAGCCGGGGGAGTTTTGCGGGATCGTGGAACGGGTCGAAGTGAATGTCCGAGAGCATGACGACCGAGGCCGTCCGTTGCGCCTGGCTGAACAAGGATTGGAGCGAGACAAAAAGGAACAATGTGATGCACAGCGGCAAGCGCGGAGCCATGAACCTGAGTGTAGCGGGATGGGGGCAGTTCGCTCGTGGCGATCCCTTGGGCCCGCTTGTGAAGCTAGGCGCGAAGGTGCGCCACCGGCGTGGCAGCTAAAATGAAGAGGTCAGTTTTCTTAAGGAATGCACATGAGCACAGCCACACACGATGCCCTCGCCCCCATACAGCTTGCCGCGCACACTGCCGGTTTAGAGCTTCAGCCCATGGAGCCTGGGGTGAGCTTCAGCGGTGAGCCGACCATTCGCTTCGGCATGAGCCTGCCCTCGCAGCCTGGCAAGAGCCTGTTGCTTGAGCTCGGGCAGGAGTTCGATGCAGCGGACCCGCGGTACGCCGGTGAACTGGGCACCTTCTTCCATGGGACTGTAAAGCGGCTGCGGAACCCACGTCCGGACTGTGCGCTGACGATGCTGGGGCTGCCGGTGTCCTACGGGAAGTTCGCGTGGCCGTTCCATGGGTCGACCAGCGGGGCAGATACGTTTATCGTGCACGGTGAGATTCGGCTGGAGACGGGTGGAGAGGCTATTCTGCACGCCAAGGTGTCGGCGTCGTTGACGCAGACCTTTGCGGAGGTCATCCCGGCGCTGCAGCAGCCGTTTGCCGAGGACTTTATCTATAACGCCGTGCGC
>CAXTGN010000173.1:0-2160 GCA_964243455.1 uncultured Acidobacteriaceae bacterium | reverse complement strand
CGCTGGACCAGGGGCAGCTTGAGTTGGTGAAGAGCGGCAATCGTCAGCCCGTGCCGGTGACCACGCGGTATTACTCGGCCAAGCAGAAGCGCTTTGTGTTCAACGATACGGATACTGGGCAGCGGGAGCAATTTCTGGCCGGGCACGTGTACTGGATGAGCCATGTGCTGGGCGCGGGTGCGCCGGTATGGGTGGCCGATCCTCGGGATGCGCAGTACCTGAACACAAACGCTGAGGAGATGCGGTTGGCGGCGACGAAGCTGGCCGCGGATGGCGGGATTGAGTTGTCGCGCGATGGCGAGTGGGCGACCCCAACGGCGAAGCTGATTGGCGAGCGCGAGGTGTACGAGGCCGAGGTGGCCGAGGCACTGGCGTTCATCAAGCCGAGCTTCAACGAAGACATGCGCGGCGGTCTGACGAATATGTGATGCGGGAACAACGGGATGAACAGGCGTCCGTAGCAGTGAGGTGATCGAGCCTTTCTGTTACGGACGGCTTTCCTGCGTTTGCTGAGTGCGGGACTGCGAGGACCTAGAATTTTGCGCAAAGCGGGATGGCGCCGTTTGAGATTTCATTCAGCAACGGGTCTCAAGTTGCATCGGATTCTGCCGATAAGCAACTTGTGATGTACACATACACGGAAGATTCAATGTACCGGCTGCTGGTCCAAAGCGTCACTGATTGTGCGATCTACATGCTGTCACTCGACGGCTTTGTCACTACCTGGAATGCAGGAGCTGAACGGGCGAAAGGGTATCGAGCCGAGGAGATCCTCGGACACCACTTCGCTGCCTTCTACACCGAAGCGGATCAGGTCCGTGGGCTGCCACAGCAGGCGCTGCACACGGCTCTGCGTGAGGGGAAGTTCGAAGGCGAGGGCTGGCGTTTGCGGCGGGACGGGTCTAAATTTTGGGCTCATGTCCTTCTACAGCCCGTGAAGGACACCCAGGGGAAGGCGATCGGCTTCGCCAAGATCACCCGCGATATGACGGAGGGGAAGCAGCGGCAAGCGAAGGCGGAAGAACAGGAGCGGAACTTTCGTTTGCTCGTCCAGGGTGTCACCGATTATGCGATTTATATGTTGTCGCCCGAAGGAGTGGTGAGCAATTGGAATGCCGGTGCCGAAAGAGCGAAGGGCTACCGCGCGGATGAGATCGTTGGGCAGCACTTTTCCCGGTTTTACCTGCCGGAGGATCGGCGCAAAGGACTTCCCGCGCGCGCGCTGGCCACTGCATTGGAGAAGGGCAAGTTTGAAGGAGAAGGCTGGAGATTGCGCAAGGATGGATCAAAGTTCTGGGCGCATGTCGTTATCGATGCGATTCGCGATGAGGAGGGAGAACTGATCGGATTCGCAAAGATCACACGGGATGTGACTGAAAAGAAGAGGATCGAAGATCAGGTCTCCCACCTTGCACACCACGATGCACTGACCGCACTGTTGAACCGTGCGGCATTCCGGGATTCGGTAGAGAAGGCTCTGAACGGGAGCAAACGATGCGTGCTTCTGTATATGGACCTGGATCGGTTTAAGCCGATCAACGACACCCTCGGCCACCCCGTGGGAGACAAAGTGCTGCAGGTTGTGGCGGAGCGCATTGCAGGACAGCTCCGCAAGACAGATATTGGAGGGCGGCTCGGCGGCGATGAGTTCGCTGTTCTGCTTGCGGATTGTGAAGGGGGTACCGATGCAGGAGCGGTGAGTGAGCGACTCATTCGAGAGATCGAAGAACCGATCTGGATCGATTCTTTCAGCGTGTCTGTCGGGGTTAGTGTCGGCATGGCCGTGACCAGCGAAGGGCCGTGGGACACCGAGGTTCTGCTCCGCAACGCGGATCTGGCTCTCTATGCTGTCAAGAAGGACAGGCCTGGCACGTACCGCTGGTACGAACCAGGGATGGAGTCCGTGCTTCTGCAACGCAAGAGCCTGGAGAACGATTTACGACTCGCGCTCAGAAGAAACGAATTTTCTCTGCACTATCAGCCGGTGATCGATGCAATCCACAAAGCTGTGACGGGGTACGAGGCTTTAATCCGATGGGAAAGTCCTACGCGGGGCAAGGTTTCGCCTGCCGAGTTCATTCCGTTTGCGGAGGAGCACGGACTGATGGTCGAGATCGGCGACTGGGTGCTGCGGACCGCCTGCGCAGAAGCTGCCGAATG
>CAXTGN010000172.1:7256-9243 GCA_964243455.1 uncultured Acidobacteriaceae bacterium | reverse complement strand
TGTTCAGGTTCAGGAGATTGAACACGTTGAAGACGTCAGCGCGGATCTCCAAACGGGCGCTTTCTCCCAGCAAACGAGTGTTGGGGATCCCGAAGCCCTTGGTCAGGGAACCGTCCACGTCACGATACCGGGGACCATCAAAGGTATTACGCCCCGAGCCAGGCAGCGGCGGCAGGGCAACGTTTGCAGTGGTGCCTCCGGCGTTGTTAGTAACCGCCGCCGTATAGTCGCCGACAACGAAATAGTTGTTGGCATAGTTGTTCTTGTTGCCAGTCTGAACCGGGGTCCCAGGATTGGCGAAATTACTGTTTGCCTCACCCTTGTTCGCCTCGAACGCCGCGTTGCTTCCGCTGTGCTTGGCGCCGCCCACGTATACCGGGCGCAGATTGTTATAGCCGCAGTTGGGGCAATACAGCGACGACGACAAGCTGTAATTCGGCGTCCAGGGGAAGCCACTGTGAATCTGCATAATGCCGCTAAGGGACCAGTCCCCGGCAACCTTTTCAATCCATCCATGGCTGCCATGGAAGAAAACCGGCTGCCAGAGGCCGAAGACCTTGACGGACTGACCGACGTTGAAATCCGAGCGGCCGTACGAGTATCCCGCGCCAAGCGGGAAGTACTCGTCCTCGTAATACGGGCCGGAACCGTCCGTGTCCAGGCTCTTGGCATATTGATACTGAGCATCAAGGGAGAAGCGATGCAGCATCGGATGCTTTAGTTCAATAAGCAGTGCGTTATTGTTGGCGGCACCGGCGGTCGTCCAGTAGTCTCCGCCACCGTTGGGGATAAGCGGATTGAGCGGCGCGCCTGCCACAACCGCGGCCGAGTTCGGTGATTGATGATTGATGAGGTGGTGCGAAGAGCTGCCCTGGTAGCCAATGCTCCCCACCAACTCGCGCCCAGCCTGATAGGAAGTCTCAAGCGAATAGTGGTGCGCGTACGGCGTGGGCACCGTACCGTTCAAATTGCCAAAGGCCGTGATGCTGGCACTTCCCGATGAGGGAAGCCCGGCGCTGTTGTACGTCGTGATCGCGTTCGGGTTCGGTGCGAACCCCGTGAGCGAGGTCGGACTGCTTGATACCCCGTAAACGATCGACTTGCCGTTAGCACCCGGATTGTTTGGGCTCGCAAAGGCGAAGGTGTCATATGCCTGCGTCGGCGGGTTGTTCCCGGCGTTCGCCGTCAGGGCAATCTCGATCTGGTTGAAGTTCAAACCGTACCCGCCACGAAGGACAACACGGCCATGCAGGGAGTCAGGGCTCCAGTTAAAGCCTAGCTGCGGGCCGAAATCGCCCTTGGGTGCGGAGTAGAGACCGCCGCCAATGCGCGTATGAATACCCGTAAACAGCGAGGTGCCCGAGCCGAACTGAATGACGCTGAGGTTATTCTGCTTGGCATACAGTGAGCCGAAGTAGGAGTACCGTATACCGGCGTTCACAGTAAGGTTTGGACCCGCCTTCCAGGCATCCTGTACGAAGAAGCCGAACAGGTTTTCGCGATCGTCGGAGCGGACACCGCCAGGTTGACCGGTAAGGGTATTGAACGCGCCTGCCTGCTGCCGTGGGGCATCGTTCAGAAAATCCCAGACATTGTAGAAAGCGTAATTGGGACGCCCGATCGGATTGTTCAGGTAATGCAGTTGCGTTACGTCGCCGCCGAATTTGATCGTGTGGCGGCCGGCAACCTTGGTGGCCACGTCCTTGTAGCCAAACGTCCACTGATTCAGGTCGCTGCCCACTGACCCAACGTCACGGAACCGATCTGGTCGATACTGTCTTGCGGCAGACCTACCGGCTGCTGCGGGTTGCTGGCGATCTCATTCCAACGCCAACCGGCGGCATTCGCACGCGCTTCGTTCAGAAAGTTCGCCGAGAAGGTATGGTTCCAGATAACGGAAAATGCATCGTTGACCTGATCGTGGTGGAAGATATTGTAAGAACGGGCGCCACCGTTGTACTGCGTGTTGCCCTGCGGCACCCAATAG
>CAXTGN010000172.1:0-7246 GCA_964243455.1 uncultured Acidobacteriaceae bacterium | reverse complement strand
GGTAGTAAGCGTTATAAGGGCTCTCCGTGACGTACTCCGCAATATCGGCAACGTTCGCAAGACCACCGCCAAGTCCGCGCGTGACGGGCGTACCACCCTCCGACGGATCCGGAGTCTTCAACGGAACAGTAAGCGGCGATCCAATATTCAAGCCTTGGCCCGGAATGGCATGGCAGTTCACGCCTTCCGTAAGCCCGGCATCCGTGCAGTTCGCGGTCACCATGGCCGTGGAACTCACGGCACTTCCGGGAAAGTTTAGAAACGTTGAGGAAATGCTGTTGGAAGGAGCTAGTGCCTGGAAAGCGGGCGTCTCGTACCAGCCAATGGCGCTGCTGGTCGAACTGTTAGGCGAGGACTCATAGGCGAAGAACGCGAAGACTCTGTTCTTCCAGATCGGGCCGCCGAGGCTACCGCCATACTGATTGAAGCGCTGCGTGTCCCGCAGCGGGTCGGCTCCCGGAACGCGACGCTGATAGGCGTTCAAACCAGGGCGGTGAATGGCGATGAAGGCGCTCCCATGGAGCTGGTTGGTACCGCTCTTGGAGGTCACCATGGTCTGCGCGCCGCTGAAACGCCCATTCTCCGCGTCATAGTCATTGGTCACAATGCGCACATTGTCGATGGAGTCTTCTGTGGGCGTGATAATCGTCGTTCCGCCCCAGACCGCGCTCACAGTGCTGATGCCGTCAATCGATATCCCATTGGTCCCATACTGCTGACCGTTGGCATTGGCCTGCGGCCCGTTCTCCGTGGGCGACGACCCCCCATTGCCCGAACCTCCAGGACCTTGATTGCCAGGCTGGTTGTAAACACCGCCGCCGCCGTTCTGGGCCCCATCGCTGATCGCGCCGGGAACAAGCTGCGTCAGCGTAAACACGTCACGGTTAAAGGATGGGAGATGCTGGATGTCGTTGCTACTGATCGTCGCCCCGATGTTCGCGGTTTCGGTGTCTACAGCGGCCACTGTATCTCCTGATACGTCCACCGTCGTCGAGGCTGTTCCCAGTGCAAGCTGCACGTTCACGGAGTTCGCCTGTTCGGGGATGATCGTCAGGTCCTGGATCACCCTGGCCTGAAAGCCGGCTGCTGTCGCCGTGAGCTTAAAGTGGTCAGGTGGCAGCGCGTTGAAGTTGTAAATGCCGTCGGCGCTGGAAGTGGCCGTGAGCGTCTTGTTCGTTGCCTGATCGATCAGTGTGATCGTGGCATTGGGCACGGCTGCGCCTGTCGCATCGGTGACAGTGCCTTGAATGGACGCGCGGAACTGCGCATGGGCCGCGCCGGCAACCAGCGCCAAAGTCATGGGAGCGGCCCAGGACGGCATCGCCATCCAGCGCTGGTGCATCGCCCGTGTTCTACGTCGGTTCGTGAAGGTATGCATACAGCCTCCTGGCCAGGAACGCTCACCCTTACGCTCCCTGCAACACCGGAGCGCGAAACGAAGTTAGGGGTGGGCAAACGTTTGACCCGATGGGCACTATGCGCCTCCGCTGGTTCCCATGTCAAGACCCGGAACATGCGACATGACGACCCCCAACTCGTCGTTGGACGACCCATCGAGAACCTAGATCACGTGCCCCGGGACGGGAAACCAGCCACACGCCTCAGTGGCTCGCAGCCGCCTTTTGCTGCAACGACCACGCAAGATTGTTCCTCGCAAGTTGAAAATCCGGTTTCAGCGCAATCGCATGCCGCGCCGCATCGATCGCCTCGTCCCAGTGACCCATTGCCTCATTCCCTGCAGCCACGTTGTTCCACGCTTCGGCCGAGCGCGGATCGACCTCCAGTGCCTTGCGCGCCGCGGCAACGCTCTCGCCGTACTTGCCTGCCTGACTCAGCGCAAGGGAACGATCCACAAGGTCCGTCCCGCTCTCCGCCTGCCCCGCCCTCGCCTGAGTCTCGCCAGAACGACTCGCACGTTGCGACCGGAACCATTGCAGATTGTTCGAGGCGATCGTTAGCGCCGGGTTCAGCTTCAGTGCCTGTTGTTCCGCAGCGATCCCCAGATCCCACTGGTGCAGCGCGCCATACCCCGCCCCCACGTTGTTCCATGCCTCTGCGGAATGCGGGTCGACCTTTAATGCCCCTTGCGCATCGGCTATCGATTGCTGAAACTGCCCAGCCCGGTATGCCGCGAGCGATGCGTTGATCAACGCCGCTGCTGGGGAAGGAGCCTCGGCGGAGGACGTTCCATTCAGCGCGGCGAGCGCCGCAGCATCCCCTGGAACCGCGTCCAATGTGCTCTGCGCAAGTGAGCGCGCCGCCGCCGTGTTACCCGCCTGGCTATACGCGCTCAGCAGAAGGTCGCGCTGCATGGTGCGCAGTCCGTTCAGACCCGTCGCTGTTTCGAGTTGCGATGTCGCTTCAGAGAGACGTCGGTGCTGCAAGAGCCAGCGGCCGTAATATGCATGCGTCAGGTCGTCGCTCGGGCTAAGCGCGATCGCTCGAAGGAAATGCTCCTCGGCCACGTCCGTACGGTCCGGATGGCCGCTGTCGGCGAGCAAGCCGTTCACGATGCCAAGATTGATTTCAAGTGTGGCGTAGTTCGGCGTATACGCAAGGGCCTTGGTGAAAAGGCCCAGCGCTCCGCTGAGGTCTCCCGCATTCATGCGGGTCAGGCCATAGATCATCAGCCCGCGGCCATTATGCGGAGACTTGGCGACGTCGTCCGCCCAAAGGCTTGCTTCGTCATGCCACGCCGCGTTTCGCCGGTGCGCGCCAAACGCGTAGGCACACAGCAGAAACCCGCAAAAGGCTGCGCCGAGCCGCGGCAACAACAATCCGCGCACCCCTGTTCCGGCGATCTGCCTCTCCAGCCACTGATATCCGAGGTAGCCCGTCCAGACGACCGCAAGCATCAGCCCCGGAAACGAGAAGAACATCCTGTGGTCGTTTTCTACCTCGCTCAGCGCATACAGGGACGTAGGAAGCTGCGTGATCAGGAACCACAGTAGGCCGTACGCGATCGGGTACAGTCTTCGCCGCCCCGCACAAAAGCCGATGTACGCAAGGAGTCCCACCACGAAGAGCAGTCCCGCCGCTGCTGCTCCGTTGATGGCTGCAAATGGTTGCAGATCTGTGTCTACGTTCAGGTGCACCGGCAGGAACAGGGCGCCGCAGTAGCGCAGCCAGACATAAGGTTGTGTCAGCCGATACGCTGCGGCGGACAGGATCGTCGGCGCATACGTCTTCGGCGTCATCGCCGACTGCAGGGAGAGCAGAGCCGCGGTGAGCGCGAGTGTGGGTGCCGCCGCCCTCACGCTTGCACGCCAGCGCCGACCCGCAGGGAGGTCTGGCAGCTCGAAAAAGAACACATACAGCAACAGCAACAGCGGTAAGACCAGTGCAGGCGGTTTGGAGAGCATTGCCAGGGCAAACGGCGCCAGGTACAGCCCATAGCGTCGCCACGCCGGATACCCTGCATAGACGACCAGTGCAGCAATGCATCCCAGTGTGCAGTAAAGGTCGCCTCGCTGAACCACATAATTCACGGTCTCTGCCATGGCCGGATGAAGGCCGAACCACCCCGCCACCAGGAGTGCCGGCCACCGCGCATCGCGCGGCCCTTCCGTACGCCCGTAGATCAGCTCCGCCCACACATACAGCAGAGCCACGAGGGCAAGAAACCAGATCAGCGTGCTCAGATGAAACCAGAACGGCACATAACCCCGGCCCAACGCATAGTCCAGCGCCAAGGACGCGGTCACGATCGGCCGGTACGTCTGGTTCGCGGGAAGAACGCTGAATGCTGTGGTGTCGGTGAAGATGCGCGGAAGATTGCTCAGGGACCGAATCGCAGGGTTGTCGGTGACCGTGTGAAAGTCGTCGAAATGAAATGCATTCCCCAGCGAGTTGGCATAGGTCAGCAGGACCGCCAGCAAAAGGCAGATAAGTGGAAGCTTTGGTTTGCTCTGCATCGGAGGGCTCTCTTCACATCATATCGACCCCTCGGCAAAGGGAACTTGGTGGAGGAGCGGCCAGCGGCTCCTTGCCTCGGCTTTCCCTGAGAACAATCAACATGCTTCGCCTTGACTTGCCTCTTGCGGGACCACCCTGGCACGACTGACACAAGCTGTCCCTCTACGGGGAAGGCCTGATCGGAGAAGCCAAGGCCTCCGACGGACTCCTCCTGCCGCATCCGGAGCGCAGCCCGACGCGGTCTCCCTGACCTCGCAGGTTGGGGGTGGGCTGACCTCAGGCTCGGTGGTCGAAGCTGCCTGGCAAAGCACACAACTGCCCAACAGTGCCCTGAGCGTTCAGAGCGACCTTTACCTGGGAGCGGGTCTGGCGCTCAGGTTCAGCCACGAAGATGTCGGCAAATTCTTAGCCCAGCCGGTCCAGGTGCAAGGCGCGAATCATCGATCCAAGACTTCCTGGAGGCGGGGAGACAACTTGCTTCGGCGCGGCCTTTGCTGCTCGTTTGGCCGCGGTTTCCTTGGCAAGCGTGGCAGCGTCTACGACAACAGGACCAGCGGGGATCGGGCCGCTCAAGGCCTTTGGCCTCCCGACGGAGACCCCGGCCACATCCAGGCGTGGGCGAGGCGGCTCAGATCGCGCAACGCGCTTCCGAGGAGTACGAGGTGTAGGTGCAGGTGCAGGTGCAGGAACTGCAGGGGGCTTGGCTGACGGGTCCGTTTCTTCTGGGGAAGCATCTTCGGAGATAGAGGCGGCTTCACTCACTTCAATGCTGAGCGTTCCACTCAGGCTGGAAACAATGACGCGAAGTCGATGAAGTCTGTCGAGCTCTGCGTCGAGGGTCTCGACGATTTGCTGCAAAAGCATAAGTCACTAGTGTAGCAATCAACCTATGACCGTTTTCTCAAATCGACATCAAGGACATCGCAAGCTGCTTTGGCTCGCCTTGACGGCGATGCTGTGCAACGGCGTCAAGGCGCAGGTCCCCTCTGGCGAACAAGCCAGTTTCAGCGCCGCTGTGACCCAGACTGCCCCGGACTTGCGCATCCATGCCCTGCAGCAGTTCCTCCTTGCTTACCCCCATGCTTCAAGACGGTCTGCGGCTCAGCAACTCTTGCTGGAGGCCTACCTGAACACGTTTCCCGAACCCACCGGCAGCATTCATGCCCTTGCGACGGCACAGATCGCTGCGGCTTCCCCAGGAGTGGATCGCTGGACAGAGGAGGCCCGCATCGCCGACCTTTTAGCCAATGCGGGCGAACATGGAGCGGATCTCAGCGACGCCGAAGTCTGGGCCCAGGACGCGGTGACGTCCATGACAGAGCCGGCCTACAGGCAGCAGATGGCCCGCATGCAGACCCGCTATAAGCTGTCGGCACTCACACCCAGGCAGCTTCAACATCAGTTCCGCTCCGACCGTGCTGCCTGCCTCGCGGCGCTGGCCAATGTGAGCTTGCGGCAGGGACAAGTCGGAAGAGCGGAGCCTTTTTTACAGGAAGCCTTACGGCTTGATCCCCGATCCAGCGAGAGTCACAGGCTTGCGGGTGAGCTCGCTCTGGTACAGGGCCAGAAAGAAAAGGCTCTCTCCGCTCTGATCCAAGCCAATGCCCTGGGGCCGATTCCAACGGCCTGGCGCAAACAAGAAGAGGACCTCTTCGAAGAAGAAGAACACGGCAACGTGACCGCGCTGGAGGATCGTATCGACACGGCGTATCGTGCTGCGTACCCTTCCCCTTTCAGCCTCCCGAACCGACAACTGCCGCCTGGCGGCCATCCCGTCTTGCTGGAACTGTTCACCGGCAGCGATTGCGCTCCCTGTGCGGGGCCGGATCTGGCCGTGGACAGCCTGCTCGGCGCCTACCGCCGCTCTGATCTCGTCGCGCTCGAGTTCGATGAGCACGTGCCCCGTCCCGATCCGCTCGCCACACCCGCCACTGTGGCGCGAGCGGACTTCTATGGTGTCGGCGCGACGCCCACGGCCTTTCTGGATGGCCAGTCCGTGGACCTGCTTGGCTCGTCTCGTCAGGACGTGGCCAACATCGTGGTAAATCTCGCCGATCAGGTCGAGGATAGGGCACCCCTGCCGAGCGGTCTGCACCTTTCCCTCGCAGCGAATTGGACCGGCGCCAACGTTATCCACTCCACCGCAGCGATAGCGCAGTTACCCATCGCCGTCCCCGCCGCTTCCTCCACCGGTGATGCCTCACTGCGAGCGCTGGCGCGCGCCGTAGTGAACATCGCTCTCGTGGAGGACGATCTGCGTTACCTCGGAAAGAATGGCGTTCGTTTCCATCGCATGGTGGTCCGAGCACTCCAGCAGGCGCCTGCGGTCACGTTTCTCGCCGGCCTGCCCAACCCTTCCGTCATCAGCTTCGACCCGAAACAGATCCAAACCGAGCAAAGCGCGTACCTGAGCGACTACGAAATTCACAACGACCGGTTCGGGGTCTTCCGCTTTCCTACCAGGGAGCTCCCCATCCGCCTGGATCGCCTCGCCGTCGTTGCCTGGGTACAGGACCCTGCCTCCCGGACGGTGCTTCAGTCCGCTTTCGTGGCTGTCCCACCGCGTTAGGCGCTTTGCGCTCTGCTACCCTCGACGTAACCGCACCGGCGGTTTGTGCGATGCGCGTTCTCCAAACCGTCTTCGGCGTCTTCCATCACTTCGAACTGGCACGCGAGCTCGAGCGTCGAGGGCACCTTCAGGGGATCTATTCCACCTGGCCCTGGAGCCGTCTGAAGCGCGAAGGCATCCCTCGCGCAAAGGTGGGAATCTTTCCCTGGTTCCACGTACCGGAGTACGCTCTGGGCCGCAGTCCGCTTGACCTGCCCTGGCTCGCCGACGAGCTCGGCTATCGCAATGCCCTCGCCTTCGATCTCTGGACGGACCGCCAGCTGCAGCATCTGCTGCGAAGACGCGCAGGCCCAGACGTGCTCATCGGGATCTCAGGGTCCAGTCTTCGCGCGGGCCAGCATCTGCAACGTGAAGGTGGCTTCTTCGTCTGCGACCGGGGCTCTACCCATCAGCGCTATCAGGAAGAGATCGTCGCTGACGAGTTCCGGCGCTGGGGTGTCGCGCGCAGGGTCTCCGATCCGCGGGACACCGCTCGAGAAGAAGCCATTTACACGGTAGCCGACGCGATTACCGTGCCTTCTTCCGTGGCGCGCCGGTCGTTCCTGCACATGGGCGTGCCCCCCGACTAGGTCCACGTTCTTCCGTACGGCGTGAGACTCGACCAGTTCGCCCCCACAGCCGATCCACCAACCGACGAGTTCTGCCTCCTCTTTGCCGGCGCCGTCGGTCTCCGCAAAGGCATCCCCTATCTGCTGGAGGCCT
>CAXTGN010000171.1:4911-9263 GCA_964243455.1 uncultured Acidobacteriaceae bacterium | reverse complement strand
GCGGCATGTCGATGTGCAGACCATGCTTCCAGAGCAGGACGGACAGCACAATCGCGATCAGCAGCACGGACGCGGTTTCCACGTACAGCATGAAGCGCGCGGAGATCTGGACGTCTTTATAGGCGATCCACATCGCACCGCCCGCAGCCAGGCAGGCGAACAAGACGGAGGGAACGGCCTTTGTCGTTCCCGAGAGGGCGCAGGCGAAGCTTACGAAGCCGCCCATTACGGAGCTGGCGGTCGTGACGTAGGCAAAGCACAGAGACCAGGCAGTGACCGCTGCCCATACGGGAGGCAGAGTTTTCTGTGTGTATACGTACAGGGATCCGGGCGAGGCGGAATCTCGTGCGAACACGTTGATGCAGAGTGCCACCAGGACCATCGCCAGCGTTGCGATTATGTAGGCCAGACATGTGCCTTCGCCAGCGAGGGCATACACGAGAGGCACAGTGAGAGCTGCAGAGGTGCTGGGTGCGATAGCGGAGATCGATTGGGCCAGGGTCTCTGAAGGGGTCAGGACACCTTCGCGCAGACCGTACGACGGCCTTTCCGGCTCCTCCTCCAGTACAGGGGAGATCATCCGATGCACCTCGCTTCACTCGGCTTATGGGACTTCTTGACTCACGCAGTGACTGCCTTGTTTATACCTGAGGGCATGGCACGATCAAGGCAGAGGCAACACCAGACCGGTGCCGCCGTACAATTCCACTCCACTTTGCTGCAGGCTTCTCGCCCTGTTCATCTGCGAGAGCAGTCGTCCTGCGGCTTCCGCGTAAGAGAGACCGCCAGGTCTGACGTTTGAAATGCAGTTACGCTCGGCATCGGTCCTGCCCACGCGAGGTTCCCAGGTGAGGTACAGGCCTAAAGAATCGGAGGCGCTGAGACCGGGCCGTTCGCCGATCAGCATAACTATCAGCGCCGCACCGAGCACCTCGCCAATCTCGTCTCCAATAGCAACTCGTCCATCGCGCACCAAACAGACTGACCCGGACCCCCAGCGATGCAATGCAAGCAGGGGGTGAAGTGCGTCGAGCAACGGAACGGCGTTTCTTTCGACCGCTAATGCAGAGAGTCCATCGGCAATTACAAAGACCACCTCGGGAGACGGCGGCAACGCGGCCGCAGCCGCCCGGAGCATGCCGGCTGATTCAGGCGAGAGGCTTCGACCAAGGTCCGGTCTTTGCAGGTAGATTCTCCTGTCGGTCCTCCGCGCAATCGCATGAGCGGAGCTTTGCAGGATCAGGACGGGCCACTGTCGCTGGCGTAACTTCTCGGTAAGCGAAGGCATGTCCATCTCCATTTGCACCGCATCGCGAGCGCATGCGTGATCCAGCTGGAACGCGAGATGATCCTGAGTGCTTACGGAGGTACCACTTCGACCCAAGGCGATCCGTGCTGCCGTAGGGCGCCGGAGCCCAATACCAGGTGCTTGACGGGGCAGGTCAAGGTCTTGCGGCTGATCCCTCATGCGATCGTTCCGGTCAATGAGGCGATCGCGTTTCCCGCTCCCGTAGCGAGTCGCGCGAAACCATCACCTGCCAACCAGGACTCGAACTCGGGCGCCGGTCGCAAGCCAAGTACCCGCCTGAGGTAGAGTGCATCGTGAAAGGATGTGCTCTGGTAATTGAGCATGATGTCGTCGCCGCCGGGGACACCCATGATGTAGTTGACGCCAGCCACCCCGAGCGTGGTCAAGAGGGCGTCCAGATCGTCGTTATCCGCTTCGGCGTGGTTGGTATAGCAGATGTCACAGCCCATGGGCAGGCCCAGCAGTTTGCCGCAGAAGTGATCTTCCAGTCCCGCTCGTTGAATCTGCTTACCGTCGTAGAGATACTCCGGTCCGATAAAGCCCACAACCGTGTTCACCAGCATAGGCGAGTAACGCCGCGCTACAGCGTAGGCCCTTGCTTCCAGCGTTTGCTGATCGACACCGCCATGCGCGTTCGCAGAAAGTGCACTGCCTTGTCCGGTCTCGAAGTAGAACACGTTGTCGGGGATTGCAACTCCGCTTGCATCGGCTCGTCGGAGTTCCTGAGCCATGGCATGTGCCTCATCCAGGAGTGCGATATTGACGCCAAAGGAGCGGTTTGCCCCCTCCGTCCCGGCGATCGACTGAAAGAGGAGGTCCAACGGGGCTCCCATCCTCATCGCCGCCATCTGCGTGGTCACATGGGCCAGAACGCAGCCCTGGGTAGGTATGCCGTACCGAAGTCTGACGTCTTCGATCATCTGTAACAACGTGGTAACGACCCCTGCATCGTCCGTCACGGGGTTGATGCCGATGACGGCGTCACCCGAACCGAGCAGCAGACCATCGATCATGCTTGCGGCTATGCCAACGGGATCATCGGTCGGGTGGTTGGGTTGCAGGCGGGTGGAGAGTCGCCCCGGCAGGCCGACTGTCGTGCGAAAGTGCGTGACCACGCGCACCTTGCGAGCCACGAGGATCAAGTCCTGCAGTCGCATCAACTTGGACACGGCAGCAACCATCTCCGGCATGAGGCCTGGCGAGAGGGACGCAATCCGCTCCCCTGTTGCCTCGTCGGAGAGGAGCCAGTCCCGAAACTCACCGACGGTGAAGCCGGCGATCCCGGCGAAGGCCCCTTTGTCCTGGCTATCGACGATGAGACGGCTGACCTCGTCCTGTTCGTAGGGGATGACGAGGTCCTGCTGAAACTGCTGAAGCGGCACCTCTGCCAGGGCCATCTGAGCGACAACGCGCTCCTGCGCGCCTGGGGCCGCGATCCCCGCGAGTTCATCTCCGGACCGGGCCGGCGTGGCCCGCGCAAGGAGCGTTCTGAGGTCCGGGAAGGAATGCGTCATTCCGTGCACCGTGATTTTGTAGGCCACCAGCGCTCACTTTTCGCAGTTGCGGATAGGCAAAGCTAATCTTCCGTTTGACCGATGTCTTCGTGCCACACTGCCGGATGTTGCCGGATGAAATCAGAAAGCAGATCTATGCAGGCCGGGGAAGCGAGGTCGACGACCTCAATCCCCGCAGACCGCAACCAGTCAAGTCCACCAGAGAAGTTCCCCGATTCGCCGACAACGAGCTTGCCGAAACCGAACTGACGAACCAGCCCACTGCAGTACCAGCAGGGAGCGAGCGTTGTGACCATCACCAGGTCCCGATAGGAGCGCTGACGTCCGGCACGTCGAAAGGCGTCCGTCTCGGCGTGAACCGATGGATCGCTTTCCTGAATCCTGCGGTTGCGGCCGGAGCTGAGGAGGCGACCACTGCGATCAAAGATTGCGGCGCCAATGGGTATCCCGCCTTCTACGAGCCCTGTCCGGGCCTCGTTGAGGGCCACCAGAAGCATCGGCTCATACGTCTCTACCTCGGAAATCAACCCCTGCATGGAAGCAGCATAGCCCATGCTCGGCAAAGAAGCGGAAGGCCATCGCGGCCACGAGGAGCGATTCAGGAGCGCCAGACTCCAAAGAACGGATTGTGAACTACTGTTCGCGCAGAAGCCTGGAAGGCTCCGTCTTCAGGGCGCGTCGCGCGGGCAGCGCTGAGGCGACAGCGCCCAGACCGATCATGGTGACTGCGATGGCACCAAGCACCAGTGGATCGGTTGTGCTCGCGTGGTAGACAATGCCTTCGAGCAGACGAGTGAGGGATAGGGCTAGAAGCAGGCCGGTGAAGGATCCAGCGGCCAGCAGGAGCACCGTGTGCCCGAGCGCCGCGCGCAGCACCCCGACGGCTCGTGCGCCCAGCGCTACACGGATGCCGAACTCCCGCAGGCGCTGCGTGACGGTGTAGCTGGCAATGCCGAAGATGCCTGTGATGGAAAGCATGGCGGCCAGGCCGCCCATGATGCCCAATGCGAGTGTTGCGGCTCTGGCGGGAAGGGTGACGATGCCGAGGGCGTCAGGCCAGGAGGAGATGCTGAAGATCGGAATGGCGCTGTCCACGCCCGCCACGGCCTTCCGCAGGGCAACGGTCATCTCCGCTGGAGGGCGGTTCGAGCGTGCGATAAGGACTGCCGTGCTGTCCGGCTTCTGCAGCATGGGCCGAAACAGCGCTGGGGTGGGCTCTTCGGCAAGGTTCAGGTACTTGCCATCGGCGGCTACACCCACGACTTCGATCGGTTTGCCATCCGCCTCTGGAAAGGTTTTCCCCACGGCGTCGGTGGATCCGAAGAGGCGCCGGGCCAAGGTTTCGTTCACAATCGCTACCGTCGGCGATGCCGCATCATCATGGATCGTAAAGGGACGGCCCGCGATGAGTCTGGTGGCTGTTGCCATAAAGTATTCCGGGGACACGCGATAGATCATGGCCACTGCAGTCAGGTGAGCGTGATCGAACTGCGTTGTTCCGGGCGCATAGACGTCGTCCTGATTGGTAT
>CAXTGN010000171.1:453-4901 GCA_964243455.1 uncultured Acidobacteriaceae bacterium | reverse complement strand
TGAGCGAGAGCGGCTGATTATCGCTGTAGGCGGCTGCGGTGACTCCGGGAATGCCCTTCACCGCGGCCAGGAGCCGTTGTTGCACAGCGGCTTGAACGGGATAGTCGTAGCCGCCAAGCTTGACATCGACAATCGCCAGGGTAACGCCCTGAGGGTTAAAGCCGAGGGGCGCCTGAAAAGCTCGCTGCAATCCCCGGAAAGCAACGAGCGAGGCGGTCAAGAGAAGACAACAAAGCGTGATCTGCACCAGCAGCAGCGTGGAACGAAGCAGCGACCGGTCCGCGAACTGCGTTGACCCGGAAGACCGCATGGTGCGATTCGGGTCTGTGCGCCAGATCTGCCACGCTGGAAGAACCGCAAACAGGAGCCCTGTGACCAGAGCAAGTCCTGCGGCGGCCAGGTAGACGGTCCAGTCCCCATCAACAAGCAAGGTTAACGGTAGATCCGAGGGAGGATGGAAGGCGCTGGCGCCGTGCAGCAGCAGCTTGGCACAAAAGGACGCCAGGGCACCGCCGACCAGAGCAATCGTCATGGCTTCCAGGGCAAGCTGCCGAAGGATACGTTCCCGGCTGGAGCCGATTGCCAAGCGAATGCCGAGTTCCCGGGCACGGTCTGCGGTATGGGAGGAGAACAGCACACCGAGGTTGGCACAGGAGGCCAACAGGACAAGAAACGCCAGCAGGGCGACGCCCGCAAGAAAGCGGCGTACAGGATTTCCGAGGGACTCTCCTAAGAGCCCAACGCTTGCGGTGTGCCACTGGGTTCCTCCGTCCTCGCTGGGATACTGCATGGCCATCTGCTGCGAGACGCGCCGCAGGTCTGCATCGGCCTTCGCGCGGCTGACTCCGGGTTGAAGCCGTCCGACAACATACGCATTTGTACTCCCCCGCCTTTCGAAGCCGGCGGTGCCGTCGACCTCCGGCCCATCGTGGAACGGAAGCCAGACGTCTGGAGCAAAGAAACGCTCCGTTCCGTGGAACCCGCGCGGTGCTACCCCCACCACCGTGAAAGGAACTTTGCCAATAGGAACGACTTTGCCCAGGATGGCGGGGTCGGCGTGGAACCGCAGGCG
The DNA here is from genome assembly GCA_964243455.1 of uncultured Acidobacteriaceae bacterium. Taxonomy (GTDB): domain Bacteria; phylum Acidobacteriota; class Terriglobia; order Terriglobales; family Acidobacteriaceae; genus Granulicella. Next base: position 3,829 of record CAXTGN010000171.1, on the reverse strand, counting down.
CCACGCCCCATCACTCAGTACCATCACGGGACTGCCGTTGACGCTGACGTCGTCAGCCGGTGTGAGCATACGGCCGATCTGTGGCTGTACTCCCAAAGTGGAGAAGTAGTTCCCGCTCACCACGAATCCCCAGACCGGCTGCGCTGCGCCGTCAACGCCGATCGAGAATCGCGTGAGCCGGAGAAGTGCAAGGGAGAAAAAGGTCTCCGTCGTGCGGTCACGCAGGTCAAGGTAGTTGGGGTAAGAGAACGAGATGCCCACGAAGCCCGGATTCTGTACCTGCACCAATTCGCGCGGGTGCTCGACGGGGAGCGAATGGAAGATCAGACCATTGGCGATGCCATACACGACGACGTTGGCCGCAATCGCCATGGTGAGGGTCAGCACGGCCGTTACCGCGAAGGCCGGTGCACGGCGAAGCTGGCGGAAGGTGAACCGTAGATCATCAAAGATCGTAGTCAAAGGAGCACTCCCGAAGTTGCTGTGCTTTTCCTGCATGCACGTGACCTGCCATCACGAACGCTGTACGAGTTTCAACCTGAGAACCGCGGAACGCTGAACAAATCTGAGCAGACTGACGTTGGGCGAACGCGTTGCTTGGCATCAGCCTGATCACCTCTTGTCCGGTTGTGAACAGCGCACGTCCGGGAGTGGACATAAGCGTCCAGAGGAAACTAGTCGGGGCTACTCTCTCGCGGTAGCGGCAGACGGAGTTCGGCAATGCACCCTGAGGCGTTTTCCCGGCTGACAAGAGTCAGCGCGCCACCGTGGCCGGAGGCAATCTGCTTGGCCAGCGCGAGACCGATGCCGGTGCCTGCAGACTTCGTGGTGTAGAACGGCACGAAGAGATTTGCAGTGTCCGTCAGGCCGGGCCCGTTGTCTTCTACCTGAAGAGCAAACTCCCCTCCTGCGATCGTCCACCGCACGCAAACGTGGGCGCTGCCCTGTGCAGTCTCCTGACTCAACGCGGCTTCCACGGCGTTTCTTAGGAGATTGATCAGCAACTGTTCAATCTGCCCGGGGTCGAGCCGCAACACCGCAGGCGGTCCCGGCTGGACCTGCACGGCGAGCCTGGTCTCCAGCGCAACGATGCGGCTGAGCAGATCGGGCAAAGAGACGGTTTGCAGGCTGGGACGCGGCAACCGTGTGAGCTGCTGATAAGCCTGCAGAAAGTGATGCAAGGAGAGTGCGCGTTCTTCGATGAGCTCCAGTCCACGGCGCAGATCGCGTTGCCCCTCCGTCCCGGCGGACTGCGGAAGCATGTCTCCGTCGCTAGCCCAGGGTTCCGGGCTGAGCCGTGCACGCAGGCTTCCGGCGATGGAGGTGATGGGCGTAAGGGAGTTGTTGATCTCGTGGCTGAGCACGCGGATCAACCGCTGCCAAGCGATGCGCTCCTCCTCGCGCAGGGCGGCGTTGACGTCGGAAAGGACAAAAAGCTGGTGCGGTACCCCCCCGAGCCGGAAGGCCGATCGATGCAGCGACCAGCGCGTTTCTCCGGAAACCCCGGACACGGCGGGATGTGCGTGAATCGAGCCGTCCGCAAGCCGAAACAGGGACTCCAGCCCAAGCGACGCGGCGGAGCGGCCCAGTACCTGGGCGCGCTGCAGAGAGAAGGCGCCTTCGGCGGCGGGGTTCAGCAGCCGCAGCGTACCGTCCGCGGCAAAGGCCAGCACGGGTGTGCGCATCGCCCCCATCACACGCTCGGCCAGAGTCAGGGCGTCACGCGTGACGCCGCGCTGCGACTGCAGCATGTTTGCCAGGGCATTGATCTCCAATGCAAGGTCCCCGAGAGAATCACCTCGCCGCGCGCCCCGTGCCCGGAAAGAGAAGTCCTCCTCGCGCAGCGCGGACACAACGTTTGCGAGGGTCTGCATTGGCCGAGTGAGCTGCTCAAAAAAGTAGCTCGTGAGCAGCGCAAGGACCAGGGCTGTACACGTCGCGGCGGACAGCGCTTCAGGGAGGGAACGGGCTAACAGCCACGTCACCCAACCAACACAGATCGTGGAGGGCAACGTTAAACCCAGCAACCAGAAGCGCAGCCGCACGTCATAGCTGAGGCGGCGTCGGTTTCCCGCAAGCGGAACACGCTTCGGGCTCTGTCGAACTCTGGGTATCTCCGGGGTTTTCAGCCCATCGAGCGCTCCAGGACGCGATGGCCTGTCATGGTATTTAGTATCAGCTTCAAAGCCCATGCTTTTCCATGCGCCGGTACAGCGCACCGCGGCTCAAACCAAGTGCCTCCGCCGCATGGCTTACATTGCCGCCGGAACGTGCCAGCGCTTTACGCACAAGGAGAGCTTCCACCTGTTCCAGACTCAGCTCCTCCAGGGCCTGGCCTAGACTTCGCGCGCCCGCCGCATCGGGCCCGAACCCGGGACGCTTGATCTCCAATCCCAAGTCGGCGACCTCCAATCGCGGGGAACGGGCCATCAGCACAGCTCGCTCCATCGTGTGGTCCAGCTCGCGCACGTTGCCTGGCCAGCTATACGCAAGCATGTGTTGCAGGGCGGCCGGCTCGATGCCCTCCACGGGTCTTCGATACCGTTCGGCATACCGATGAAGGAAGTGTGCGGCCAGGGCGGCCATGTCCTCGCGGCGTTCACGCAGCGGCGGAAGGTGGATCTCCACCGTGTTCAGTCGAAAGAGCAAATCGGCGCGGAAGCGACCCTCGCCTACCTCCTGGTGCAGGTCGGCGTTTGTGGCCGAAAGCATGCGCACGTCTACTTTGCGGGTGGTAGACGAGCCGACTCTTTCCAGTTCACCCGACTCCAGAATCCGCAACAGCTTGGATTGCTGGCGCAACGGCACATTCGCGATCTCATCGAGAAAAAGCGTGCCGTGGTGGGCGAGCTCGAAGCGGCCCATGCGGTCGGCGCGGGCATCGGTGAAAGCACCTTTGACATGGCCGAAGATTTCGCTTTCGAATGTGCCTTCCGAGAGCGCGCCGGTGTTCACGGCGACCAGTGAATGCGCCGCGCGATGCGAGAGCCGGTGCAGCGTCTGTGCGATCACCTCTTTGCCAGTGCCGTGTTCTCCCGTAATGAGCACATTGGCATCCGAGGGTCCGATGCGATGCAGCAGCTCGATGACGGGCCGCATGGATGGTGCCGAAGCGATGAACTCCGGTGCACCTTCTGCACGCAGGATGCGGTTTTCCGCTTCCAGCCGATGCGCTCGACGATGTGTACGATGGAGGTCCAACTGGGTACGCAATACGGTGAGCAGGCGCAGGTTATCCCACGGCTTGGAGATGAAGTCATTTGCACCCCGGCGCATCGCCTCCACGGCGAGCTCCACGTTGGCCCACGCCGTCATGACGATCACCGGTATCTGCGCATCGCGCTCCCGTATCGCCGCAAGGAGATCCAGCCCTTCA
>CAXTGN010000171.1:0-424 GCA_964243455.1 uncultured Acidobacteriaceae bacterium | reverse complement strand
GCCGGAGGTGGTGTCGCGCGTGTAGTTCAGGTCAATCAGCAGACCATCCACGTGGTCACCGGACATGCGGTCCAGAACGGCCGCCGGCGTGCGCGCGCGTTCCAGGTGGTAGCCCTCGGGCTTCAACAGGAACTCCAGCGTTTCCAGGATGTGCTGCTGGTCGTCTGCGATCAGCAACCTGGGCTGCGCCTCGTGTGCGGCGGTTGCTTCGGAGCCGTGATGTGGAGAAGCGATGGTGGGCATCGGGGAGCTCAGGGCTGTGACACACCGGCGGCACTTACGGAAGCCGTAGAGCCGGTTCGAGCCGATTCTACCGAAATGTTGTTTGCTTCGAGCGTACGGCCAGCGGCGCGGTCCAGCTCCACCCGGGCCTTCTGGTAGGCGGTTCGTGCGTCCACCAGCGCGGATTCGGACGTCGCGAGAT
>CAXTGN010000170.1:0-9360 GCA_964243455.1 uncultured Acidobacteriaceae bacterium | reverse complement strand
CACCGCCGATGTCCTCCGGGAGCGACGTTGTGGGTGCGGCCACAACCCCGCCTGTCGGCTCAAAGGTGAGGGCCTTCAGAGTGAGGAGGGATCGTTCCACCATCTCCCGGTAGGGTCCCTGGTACGTGGCCTTCACCGCCCACTCGGTCCAGAAGCTACGCGTGCTTTCCAGCGTCTGCCCCACATCCACCGAGGCTCCGATAGAGCGGCTGCGGTAGTCCCCGTAGGGGCCGTACGTCAGCACAAAGGAGACGGTCTCGCCTTCACGCACGGTGAACTCACTCACCGTTTGCAGGTTTTCTCCTGACAGGGGGGCCTCTGTCTGCAGTTCCACCACATCGGGTCCGGCTACTGCACGGATGCCCTCCGCGGTGCGCGTCACCCAGGGAACGGCCTCGCCATAGCTGAAGCGCAGGGCAAGCACACCCCGCATCGCCACCTTGCCGCGGAGCCCTCGCACGATCCGGACGACGTGGGAGAACTTCCCCTTCACGGGCATGAAATCGATCACCTGCACAGCCCCACGCCGCGTCTCGTGGGTTGTCTCCAGGATCAACGTATGCGGTTGGTAACGGCGGGTGATCCGAACGCTCTTGTCAGCAGGGGCAAGCTGCCAGAAGCCGTTCTCGGTGGACCCAAGGAGGCAGGCGAAACAGGCAGGCGATGCGAAGTTCGGCCAGCACAGCCAGTCGATGGAACCGTTTCGACCCACAAGCGCCGCGGTGTGGCAGTCGCCGATGAGCGCATAATCTTCTATCAGCAAACGGGATCCGCCTCCATGGCCGTGTAACATGCCCCAAACACCATCGCGCCCAGTGTACGCGGGCCGCATGAGCCGGGGCTGATTTCGGCCCGGACGCCGGCTTCGCCAAACCAGTAAGCTGGAGGGCATGCGCGGCCTCGCCAAGATTGCCTTGCTCTGCGTGACACTTCCCCTTACGACTCCTGGCCTTTGCCGTGCTGTGCAGAAGAACGCCCCACCCCCGGCTGACAAAGCCGGCCTGGTCACCCGAGACATCACCCCTGCCGCTCACCGCAACTGGCGTGGTGCAACGGACCACACGCTCCATGTCACTGTGTGGTACCCCGCCGCCGAGTCGTCGATTGAAACGCCCCAGGGGATCGGGCCGGCGGACAAGCCGCTGTTTGAGGCGGGTTCGGCCACGCCGCACGCAGCATTTGCTCCGTCGCTGGAGCCCTATCCGCTCATTCTGCTCTCGCACGGCACGGGCGGGTCCGCGCAGCAGCTCGCGTGGCTAGGCACGGCGCTGGCCCGTGCCGGATTCATCGCGGCGGCAGTCGATCATCCAGGAAACAATGCGGTCGCCGGCTACACGGCAGAGGGCTTCCTTCTGTGGTGGGAGCGCGCTACCGACCTTTCCGAGGTGCTGGATGGTCTGCTCGCGGATGGAGAGCTGGGTCCGCACATCGACAAGGAGCGGATCGGCGCAGCGGGTTTCTCCCTGGGCGGGTACACCGTGCTGGAGCTCGCGGGTGCCCGCACGGATATTGCTGCCCTTTTCGACCTCTGCCACAAACAACCGGCCGAGACCGTGTGCCACGTTCCGGAGATGAAGGAAATGGGAGATCCTGGGACGGTGCTGGAGAAGGTGCGCAAGACGGGCGGTGAAAGCCTCGCGCGCTCCGCAGACAGCTACCGCGATCCTCGGATCCGTGCGGTGTTTGCCATCGCTCCCGCGCTCGGCTTCACGCAGACCCCGGAAAGCCTCCGTGCCATCCGGTTGCCGGTTGAGGTGGTCGTCGGCTCGGCCGACACCATTGCGCCCCCGGCAAGCAGTGCCAATCTGATCAAAGCCAACGTCCGCGGCGCCCGCGAAACCGTGCTGCCCAACGTAGCCCATTACACGTTTCTGGACGTTTGCACGCCGGCGGGGAAGAGCTCGTTCGTCAGCTATTGCAGCGATCCGCCGGGTGTCGATCGAGCGGCCGTTCATACGGAGGTGGGCCAGATGGCCGTTCAGTTCTTTGTTCGAGGGCTTCGGCTGCGGTGAAGGATTAAGGGCTGATATCGAAGCGTCGCCCGTTCTGGCTTGCTCGGGGGGCGACGACGCTGCGGAGGAAAGGGGATCCCTGCGCTTTGCTACGGGATGACAACTTGCGCCCGGGGGACGCTGCGGAGGAAAGCAGATCCCTGCGCTTTGCTACGGGATGACAATTTGTGCCTGGTGGACGCTGCGGAGGAAAGCAGATCCCCGCGCTTGCTATGGGATGACAACTTGAGACAAAGGCTGACGATAGAACAGCGGTCTAGTGATGTTCTTCGAGCCGTGTCAGCTGATCGGTGTCCATCTCCTGACGAATCTGCAGCAGGTAGTGCGTCTTGGCCTTCTCTAAATCCGCCCGTGCCTGCCACACACGGTCGATTTGCGCGTTCAGGCTCGCCTCCTCCGGGTTCCTGGCGTGAACCAGAGTCTCCATGCGGCCTTCTTCCTGCTGCACCGCGCCCAGACGATTCAGCAGGGCGGGGCGATTCGTTTCGAAAATCACGTCCATGCGCCGCTGCTGGTCAGGGCGGAGCTTCAGGTCTTTGGCGAAGTGCTTGTCGTCCCACCAGCGGCCCGGCGGCCCAAGCTGCAGGCCTCCACGCATCCCGCTCAACGTGCCGGCTGAATCCGGGGAGTTTCCCGGTGGAGGGCCAGCACTGGAGCGGCTGTAATCCCGGGGACCGTATCCCCCAGCGAAGCCGCCACCGCCCATGCCGCCCGGGCCCATGCCGCCGCCACCGCCGTGGCCGCCATGTTGGGCCTGGGCGTGCGGACAGAACGTGAGCGAGATCGCCAGCGTCACGGAGCCCAACACACCGGAAAGGATTAGACGAGGCATGGGCCTAATTTATGACCGGTTGCGGCCCATGATGCTCACTCCGGCGCACACCCGTGTGCAGGCCGGGGGCAGGCGTTGCGGACTGATTCCCGTAGGTGAGTTCCTGATCGATCGAGAGCATCAGGCGATTGTCCTCCGCCAGTTCCGTGTTGGAAGGCATGACGGTAGTCGCGGCAGCCATGTTTGCGTGCGGCGACGGATGGCCGGCGGTTCCGAGGCTGAACACCAGCAACCCGGTAAGAGCGGTGACCGCGAGTCCCGTAGACCAGGAAGGGATGGACCCAAGGCTCAGGGCCCAACGGGATGGAACCGGCACGCGCGCCGGCGCGGCGGCATGGGCCCAGCGCGTGCTGAGCCCGGTGAAGCTCGTCAGGGAGTCCCGTACACTTTCCAGTTCGCCCCGACAGTAGTCGCAGGCCGCGAGATGGGTCCGGGCTGCACCCTCCGGCAGCTCACCGGCCAGAAGATCGCTGAATTCGGCATCGGTCAGGTGCTGCGTGTGCCCCCTGCTCCTCATCGCGCTCCCCCTACCTTTTGCCGCACCGCCTTTACCGCACGGTGCAGATGCGTCTTGACCGTGTTTACTGGCATTTTCATCGCCTGGGCGATGTCGGCCAGCTCCATTTCTTCGGAGAAGCGCATCAGGAATACCGCCCGTTGATTGGCGGACAGGGTTTCCAGGGACTGCACGACCGCCGCCGCTCTTTCCCGGGCCAGCAGCTGTCGCTCCGGAGAGCTCTCATTGCCCGGCAGGATGGAGGCGACTTCCATTACGTCGGTCGCGGTCTTGGCAGCCTTGCGCCAGAACTGCACCTTGCGTGTGCGCTGGTGATCGCGGATCAGGTTTACGGCGATCGATGTCAGCCAGGTGGCTACGCTGGAGTCGCCACGAAAATTCGCCCGGTTGGCCCAGGCTTTCAGGAAGCAGTCCTGCACGATCGAGGCCGCGACATCGTCGTCGCTGACCGAAAACGTCACAAAGCGGAGCAGCCGTGCGCGATGGGTGCGCACCAGGGCGTCAATGTCGTCGAGTTCCGAGAGCGCCCGCTCCCGCTTGCCCAGACCCAGAAGGTCTGTGGCTGTGATCGCTGTCTGCATGCCGTCCATAGACGCCGATTTCATATTTGTGGTTTACATGCTTATCTTACGCTTCCCGTAAAGGTTGTACGGCTCGGCTCGAATACCCGCGTCGGCCGCCATTTTCTGTGTGCATAGGCGCAGAAATGCCGTCTGGGCTCCCGGAGGGCGCCGGAACGATAATGGTGTGCGCGGCAGGAGGCGCAGCAAAGCCATGGCTCTTTTGTTCGCGAGCGGTTCCCCGTCAACCGAGCTTCGGGAAGATCAACTGCGAGCGGGTCTCCAAACGGCTCTTGCCGCGCTTGGGGGCCGCTGCAGGGTTCTGGCCATCCCGCCCGACTTCACCCGCTTCCACTCGCGGGCCGGGCAGCTGACGGAGCTCGCGTACGAGCTGCTTGGGGATCGGCTGGCCGACGTGCTGCCGGCGCTGGGAACGCACAGGCCCATGAGCGACACCGAGATCAGCCGCATGTTCGGCAGGACACCGCGCGAACTCTTCCGGGTGCACGACTGGCGGCGCGACATCGTGACCCTGGGCGAGGTTCCCGGGGAGTACATGCGCGAGGTCTCCGAGGGGCGGCTCGACTACACCTGGCCCGCACAGGTGAACCGCCTGCTCACCGAAGGCGGCCACGACCTGATCCTTTCCATTGGCCAGGTGGTGCCGCATGAGGTGGTCGGCATGGCCAACGGCTTGAAGAACGTCTTCATCGGCACCGGCGGCCCGCTTGGCATCCACCGCTCCCACTTCCTTGGCGCGGTCTACGGCATGGAGCGCATGATGGGCCGCGTGGATACCCCCGTCCGCCGCATTCTGCGGTATGCCCGCCAGCACTTCGCGCAACATCTGCCCGTCGTCTACGTACAGACGGTGGTCGCGAAGAACGAGGCGGGCGATCTGGTGGTGCGCGGTCTCTTCATCAGCGACGACGAGCAGGCGTTCGAGCAGGCCGCGGCACTGAGTCTGCAGTGCAACTTCCAGCGGCTTTCGCGCGAGATCCACAAGGCGGTCGTTTTCCTCGACCCCGACGAGTTCCGCTCCACATGGCTCGGCAACAAGAGCGTGTACCGCACCCGCATGGCGCTCGCCGACGACGCGGAGTTGATCGTTCTCGCTCCGGGAGTGCGCGAGTTCGGTGAAGATGCTGCTATCGACAACCTTATCCGGCGCTACGGCTACTGCGGCACGCCCGCGACGCTCGATGCCGTGAAGCAGGATCCCCAACTGGCTGCCAACCTGAGTGCCGCGGCCCACCTCATCCACGGTTCGAGCGAAGGCCGCTTCCGCATCCGCTACTGTCCCGGGCACCTCACACGGGAAGAGGTCGAGTCAGTCCATTACGCGTACGGCGACCTTGTCGAGTACACGCACCGCTACAACCCCGATACCCTCCGCGACGGATGGAACATCGTGGACGGTGAGGAGATCTTTTTTGTCTCCAATCCCGGCCTCGGCCTCTGGGCATACGAAGGCCGTCTCCCCGATTAGGCACGGCACCGTGGCCTATGCACGAGTTACGCAGCCACGCGTTGCCCGGCGCGAAGGGCGCTTCGCCCCACACACCACAGCAGCAACGCAAATAGGAACGTGACCGGAAGGACACGGTCCAGTCGCGCCATGGCCAGCACATCGGCGCTCGGAATGGCGCTGCCGCTCAGAAAATACAGGCTCGGCAGCCACGAGCATGCGGCGAGGCCCACGCACCACGGCCACAGCCGCCCAAGGACAAGCGAATGCCTCATCATCAGCAAGACGGCCGCGACCGGCAGAACGGCTGTGTACTGGTACTCCCAGACGGTCGGATAGCTCAGAAAGAAGTCCAACGACGCCGCTAAGACGAGGAGCAATGCCGCCTCACGTCGCGCCGCTCTCTCGTGCATCCGACCCACCCCCACGGAAAGGCCGAGCACAAGCAACGTGGGCAGCACGTAGATCCAGCCAGGTGTGGTGTTGCCCGAAAGACCATCGAGAAACACTGGCAACGAGTACACATCCACATGCTGCAGCCGGAACCCTGACTGGGCGATGAGGTTGAACCAGTGCACGCTGTTGTCCCGCATATCGGGCGTCAGGCGCAGACCGTTCGCAAAGATGTTCATATGCTCCCGCACAAAGCCCGGGTGCCAGCTCAACCAAAAGGTCCGCCCCAGGCTGATGCGTTCAGGGTTCAGCGCAGGGACAACGAGAAACAGCAGGGAAACCGGAACGTACACCGCGACCGCGTCGAACGCCGCCCGTCGTGTCTCTTTCATGAGCAGGAGCAGCGGCAGCATGAGCAGGACCACCGGCTTTGTGAACAAGCTCATCAACAAGCCGGCGCGCACGAACCATCGCGCGTGGGGCTGCCATCTCGCGGTGCGCAACATGCCTACGAACAGCAACGTCAGGCCCAGCACCGTGAACGACTGTACGTTCCCGACCCAGAAGGTTAAATAGGTAGGGAATGCTCCCAGGAACAGAAGCCAGATCAAGCGGCGAATCAGCGGGTCGTCGCTTTCGCGAGCCAGCCACCACGCCGAGGCCGCCATCACGGCGAGCGACAACAGCGTAAACACGCCATAGCTGTCCGCCGGGTCCATTCGACTCAGCGGCCATCCGAGCACCACTGCGAGCAGCGGGTGGGCCAGATACCACGTGAAGTGAGGCCCATACGTTGGCGGGTCAAAGGTCCCGTAGAGACTCCGGCCCGCAGCCAGATTCTGCCATGCCTTGGGCAGCGAATAATAGTCGATGCCCTGCACATCCGCATGCGCGGAGTCGAAAAAGAAGGCGTTCAGCAGGCCGAGGCGCAGGCTGATGAGCTGGAGCAGGACCCAGGCCCCCGTAAACCAGGGCAGCGTTCTCACCAGGCCGTCCCGGCCTTGCCCTTCCCGAGACACGGTACGCGCTGCCGGGTTCTCGTCACGGCGTTCTGTCCCCGAGGGCAGATGCGGAGGCTGCGACGAAAGCTGCTCTCCCAGCCTCACGCTGGGCGCAGGCGGCGCTTGTCCGTCTTTTCTGTCCGGCGGCCAGCGTGCTTCCATCGTCGCGAGCACACGCGAAACAGCGCTCCGTAAACTCGCAGCGGATCCCGCAGCGGATCGAAGTGCGAGCTGCGATTTCCCTCCAGGTACACCGTCGCGATAGGAACCTCCACGGGGGCGTTCTCGTCGGCCTGGCAAAGGTGCGCCAGCATGACCATTTCGTACTCATACCGCTCCCCAGGCAAGCGCAGAAGCTCGGGAAGCATGCGCAAGGGCAAACCTCGCAGACCCGTTTGCGTATCACTTACCGGATATCCGGTCACCAAGGCGAATACCTGCCCTGTCAGAGCGTTTCCCCACCGGCTGCGAAACGGAACATTGCCTGTAAAGCCGCGAACGCCCAGGGCAGCGCGGTCCGGTGTGCGGGCAAGCTGCCAGGCGACGCGGAGGATATCCGCCGGAAGATGCTGGCCGTCCGCATCTGCCGTTACCACGGCCTTCACGTTCGGCATGGTGGCCAGCACATGGCGGAAGGCTGTCTTCAGGGCTCGCCCTTTACCCAGATTGTGCTCATGCCGGCAAAGGGTCACACCCTCAACCGCAGCAACGGCGCGGAAGACCGAGTCGACGCGAGGGGAACTGCCGTCGTTCACGACGACAAGATGAGTGATGCCGCTCGCTCGTAGTTCCTCAAGCAGCTCTACCAATCGCTGGTCCGGCTGCCAGGCAGGGATGATGACGGCGATTTCTGAGAGGCCAGAGCGCGCGGGCACAGAAAGGTCCAAGCCCCGCAACGCCGGTTGTTTCACCATGCCGGACATCCTAGTCCCTCGGTTCCGCTGACGGTAATCACACCTTGGCGGGATATTGGCGGACAAGCGAGGACTTCAGGGTTTGTTCAGCTTATACAGCGTCTCCGCGTTTCCCCGGAGCACCATGCGCGCGACCTCTGCCGCCCGTGCCGGCGAGATCTCCCGGTCGCGTTGCATACCTGTCAAAGCGATGCCCAGGGCGTACCGCTCATTGCGCGCGGCCAGCCAGGTGGCCTCTTCCCACCCCAGCGCTGCCGTGAACGGATATCCATCCGTGCCAAACAAGACCTTTTCGGGGTACGTTTCCAGCCACTCGCGCAGCCAGCCAGCCAGGGTATGCGCCGGAAAGATCAGGGCCTGTTGTGACATGTCGAGGTAGAAGTTGGGCTTCTGCAGCAGCGCGCCGGCCTCTCGCACAAAGGGCCATCCCCCGTGCAGGAGCACGAAATTCGTACGCTTCAGCTGGGGATCGTTCAGCACCGGCTCCAGCAGCATGGGGTTCACGCCGGCGATCGAGAAGTAGCGGCCGCCGCCAGACATCCCGTGCAGGTGCACCGCCAGGCCGATGCGCCCGCACTCCGACGCAATGTAGCGGAACAGGAAATCCTGCAGCCTCTTGTACGACACGGGATCGGGGGTTTGGCCGGTTGCCGGCTGCAAGAAAGCGCTCTCTGCCTGATCCTGCGACACCGCCGCGAAATCGAAGTCCCGCAGGTATGCCACCTCGAACTTCACCGCAACAGCGCCACCCGCTTTTTGCCGCTCCAGCGTGGGCGTGACAACCTGGCGCAGGTACTCGCGCAGGGTCTTCGGCATGGACGACAACCCCATTTCACGCAGATATCGCGACCGAACCTTGTCTTCCAGCGCGAAGAACTGCGCCCGGTCCGGATTGGCCGCGGCAAGGCCAGCGTTGCTCAACGGAAAGAGGAGTGCATCGTCATACGGCACCCAGAGAAAGCGGGGAGGCTGCAGACCTTCGCCCATGGCGACCCGGTTGGCCATCATCGTGCCGATTCCGGCCTTGCCCAGAACCCAGGCCGGGTACGCTGTGCCTTCGCGTGTACGAACCCTCGTGCGCGCCATCTCCAGCCCCTGCTGTTTCGCCGGCGTTAGAGGCGCCTTGCCCGTAAAGCCCCATAGCGCCGACCAGGCCTCGGCCAGAGGCGGATAGTCTGTTCGCCATGCCAGCGGGTCCGTTTCCGGCTCCATATTGTCCACCGGCAGCGCATCGAACTCGCGGTCGCTCCCCATGGCCGGGGGCGCCAGCATGGGATGTGCGTGGTTGTCGATTACCGCGGTCTCGGCGATAACACGCGCGATCGCCGGATCGACGTCCCGCGGCTCCGCGGAGGCTGCGCTATGCCGCTGGGCAACGCCTGAAGGCAGCGAGACACACAGAAGAACTGCGGCAATCCAGGGAAAGGGACGCCGGCACGAGGGGAAAATCATCCCACCAGCCTAGCCCAAGTACATCGCCTTGGCTGCGCGCTGGCACGGAACAGCATCCGACAGGCTGAGGTGATGTATGAACAAGATTCTCTGGCTCATCGGCGGCACAACGCTTGCGGTCGCGGTGTTTGCCATTCTGAACGACCCCCAACCGGCACCCGCCGACGGTGTCGAGCGTGCGGCCGGTAAAGTGAGCGGCTGGGGCCTGAAG
>CAXTGN010000169.1:0-9423 GCA_964243455.1 uncultured Acidobacteriaceae bacterium | reverse complement strand
CGCTCTGCTTCAAGATCCCGATGATCTGCTCTTCGCTATACCGGCTCTTCTTCATGCTTCCGTCCTCCCGTTCACAGTACGAGAGAAACTCCAGCCTTAACTGGTAGAGATTTCCGGGGGCAGGTCACGCTGTCATCGATCTCGGTTTCTTCCCCTTTTCGACCGATCAGAACAGTGTGGCTCGGTAGCCCAACGACGGTTTCGAGACGCTTTATCTTGTCAGCCGAACTTTCAAGAACCTTCCGGGTCTTCTCATCAACAATCCGAAAAACCTCCGCTAACGCTTCACCCTTTGCCTCGGCCGCAGGCCAGCCGGTAAGAGTTTCCGCCACAGGATTCATTCGGGTAATTGAGCCGTAGGAGTCCGTCACAATTACCGCATCCCCGATGCTCTGCAGAATGTGTTCTGCCTGAACCTCGTTCTCGCGGAGGTTCCGCATCGTGAGCACTTGTCCATTTACGTCATGACACACAATCAGGACGCCCGCGATCTCGGAACTTAGCTCATAAATCGGACTATAGCTGTACGTCCAGTAGACATCCTGTAAGCGTCCTTCACGGGTCACCGGGACAAGAACGTTTTCCTTGTAGGTCGTCTCGCCTTTGAAGTAGGCTGCCTCGAATTGCGGACCGATGATGTGCCAAGCTTCTTTCCAGCACTCACGAGCTGCCTGGCCAAGGGCTTTGGGGTGCTTCTCCGCCATCAAAGGAAGGTAGGCATCGTTGTAGAACTGAATTAACTCCGGGCCCCAGAAGATGACTGCTGGAAAGCGGCAGGAAAGCATGAGATTAACTGAGCAGACAAGAGCTTCGGACCAGTCGAAGATGGGCCCGAGAGACGTTGCGGCCCAATTGTGGGCGCGGGTACGGTCCGCCATCTCCCCGGCACCGATGATCAGCTCGCCACACTTCGAGAGCGGCTTACCTGGACCAAGAAGCGCTTTGAAGGATCTTGGCTCTGGCGATTTAGCGTCGGCCGCTTCGATCTCGTTTTCCATGCTCCGCCATCCCTAGGTGCAAGCCTCGGCCATCGCAAGAAGCACACGAATACCGGTTACCGCATACAGCGGGTGAGATGCTAAAAGAAGTCACTTGCCGCGTCACAACAAACCGCACTGTTTGCTGATGAGGCATCCTCAGACCAACTCCACGCGCGAGCGCTCAAATCCCAGCGCTGAGGGCAAGCTCCGGGCCGTTATTGGACGACAGTTGTATGTTCGTGAATGCGTGGAGCGCGGCATACTGGCAGAGTGAGGGCCCAACTTTCAAATCCCACTCAAGTGCTGATCGTCGGGCAGGATGCCGTACTGCTTAACACCCGACGGCTGATTCTGCAGCAGGATGGTTTCCCAGTGGACACGGCTCTGGATCGCGAAGAGTTCGACGCACTCACTGCGCGGCCTCCTGTGCCGTATCGTCTCTGCATTCTGTGTCACACAATCCCAGAAGAAGACCGAAGGGCATTCGAGCTGGCAGCACGAAAGGCAGGTCTAGAGCTTTACGAGCTCACCGAATCTGTCGGACCGGATCAATTTTTAGGAGATGTGAACACATCAATGTCACGCCTTTCAGCAGCAGAAGTGGGTGGATCGCGGAATACCACCCTTTAGCGACATCGATGTCCCAAGAGAGCATTTTGCGTAGAGCTCCGCGCAACTAGCCTTTCACGAACATTTCGGCCACGTCTCATAGGGGGCCGTTCGAAGTAGCGCCACACGGGACATCGGATCGAACCCCGTGAGTAATAACGCGAACCCTTCCTTGAACCACGCCGTACCGAAGCGGAAGGAGATCTGAAGGCAAGCTGTGGGCGGGACTCTGGGCAGCGGCCGAAGAAAGGCGAGGCAGGATCCGGCAGATCAGCCTCAGATTTGTGGGCTCGAACAGGCTCGGGATGTAGATCCACGCTGAAAGCCGGTATTTGGCTGAAGCGCTCCGAATTCGGTGTGGAAATCTTGATTGAGCGGGTACTATGGCGAGGCGATATCTATCCCTAAACGTGCGGCAGGCATCTGGGAGCCGGAAGTGGGTAGCCGCCCGGTGACGAGACCACATGGGAAAAACCGGCGTAACTGCGACGGCCCGATCTCTTACTCAGTGGTTAATTACTAACGAGGCCACCCTGAATGGATCTCTCGATGCAGAGCAGATCGATACCTGCCCTGTATGTGAGAAGCTACGCATTTTTCTGAGCATGACGCTTGGGCTCGACAGCTATCGGTTCCTTCTTGCCCAAGCGTTAACCTCGGCAAAGGAAGAATCTCCATCGCTTCTCGCGGTGTCGGTGCTGAGTGACGGCTCGATGGAGGGTCTAACCGGCGACGCAGCCACGGCTAGCAGCGTGCTCATTGCGCACTTGCTCAGCTCTTTGGAAAACGTTGTGGGTGAAACCGTCACAGGATGGATTCTGAGCGACTTGTGGCCGGGGGTGTCCAGCCGTCACATGCAATCAAGAGAGAACGAAACGGCATAGACAGAAGAGCCAAAGGTCTCGTGCATTTGCACGACGCTAAGACATGCGCATGTTCTCTCAATCAGGGTCCGAGACGAAAAGTGACAAGTAGCCTTCGGGAAGCGTCGCTGCGTTGGACTCACGAAGAAGATGGAATTGCTGACCTCGGCATCAACACCCGCTGCCTAAGAGACGTTTAGCGGCAGAACCACGGAGAAAGTCGTTCCCTGGTATGTACCGTTGGTGTGCGATCGCACCTGGATTGTTCCGCCATGCTTCTCGACGATCTGCTTGCTGACCCAGAGTCCCAGGCCATTTCCAACCAAACCCTTGGTGGTGAAGAAAGGTTGGAAGATGTTCGAGAAAGCAGCGGGGCTGATTCCCTGCCCATTGTCGGAGACGGAGATTCGTACGGCGCGCCGTTCGTCCCTAGCGGCGGCGTGGATTATTCTGGCGCGAAGGGCGATGGCGCCACCTTCCGGAATGGCATCGAGGCTGTTCCTCAGCAGGTTGGAAAATACCTGCCTCAACTCTCCCTGAGAACCTGTTACTTGCAGTTGCAGGTCACACTGGAGATGGATGGCCGCTCGACTGGACACGATTTTGGCATGCAGCAGATCGACGATGGAATCGAGTAGCCCCGCTACGCGGAACGTGGCTGGAGCGACCACTTCTCGGTAAAAGCCAAGGGTCTGCCGGGTGATATGGGCAATTCGTCTGAGCTCACCGTCCGCCATCTCCAGGTAGTTGCTTACCTCGTCCGGGACTCCTGCCGAGGTATTGGCGATGAAAAGAAGGTTTGTGACGGACTCCAGCGGGTTGTTGATCTCGTGAGCCAGGACGGCCGCCATGCGGCCTACGGAGGCGAGTTTCTCGCTACTAACCAGGGCCTCTTCTGCCTTCTTGCGTGCCTCAATGTCGGCATGCAACTGATTGTTTAAGAGCTGAGCGGTCTCAGTCAATTCATGCTGGCGCACTAGGCTTAGAACAAGACTCTGATTCAGCGCACGGGCGTCTAGCTGGATAGGCTGTTCGTTACTCGTCAGCTCCGTTGCCATCGATTACTCCTGACCTTCTACTCTGCTTGCTGGAGAGTGCATCAGGTCTGGAGCTGTCCACCCGTTCCGGTAAACCGGTAAGAAGGTGGTCGTAATCCTTTAGGCGCTCGCCAATGACGATCCCGCCCGAAGTGATGTCGTACTCGCGAATGTCTTTACTATGAGGCCCACCGCGCATTTTAACTACCATCAAAATCTTACGAAGCTGACTATCCATCTCGACATAGCGCATGCGGATGATGTCATCGGTAAGAAACGAGACCAGGTAGCTGCTGAAGGGCAGCTTGTCGAACGTCTCCTCCATCTCCAGCGTGCTCACGATGGTGATGCCGATCCCGGTCAGGCCGAAGATCATCCGGTAGAGAGACTCCCGAAAGTCGGTGCGGAAGCCAGGAGCGAGAGCCATCTCGAAGCCGGCCAATGAATCGATGACCAGTCTCTTGGCCCCTGTTCGTTCAACCGCATCGATGAGCTCCTGCATCATCTCGTCCACTGAGAGATCCAGCGGTCGCAGGTAGATCACCTCCAGACTTCCGTCATCCATCGAGGCCTTCAAATCTAGGCCAAAGGTGAGCGCTCGTCCAACATACTCGTCAGGCCGCTCCTCAAAGACAGCAACGATGCCCGATTCACCCGCCCGTAAGCCGGCCATGATGAATTGGGTCGCGAGCAGGGACTTCCCCGTTCCCGACGAACCCGACACCAACAGACTGTCCCCTTCCGGGATGCCGCCGCCCATCATCTCGTCAAGAGCTGGCGAGCCGGTCGAGAGGCGCTTCCGGTCGGGATTCTTCTTCCTTTTGCCGGACAAACCCAGAGTTCGTGAGAATGCCTGCAGCCCACCATCGGTGATACGGAAAGTGTGCAGGCCCGGAACTGACATCTGTCCCCGCAGCTTCATCACCTGCAGCTTGCGAACGACGGAATTACGCTCAACATTCTGGTACAGCCAGAAAAGGCCGTCGGCTACCGTGAAAACGGGATTGTCGTGCAGCTCCGCTTCCCCGTATTCCCCGATCAGGAAGCTCGTCACCTGCCAGCTGGTGAGGCGTAGAGCCAGCTGCTGCACGAACTCCTGGACATCGAGGCGGACCTCGCCGTGCTGCTCGGTACGAAGTACGGTGCGAAAGGAGTCCACTACCACGATGCATGCGTCGGTCGCCTGTACCTGTTTCGAGATCTCCTCCAGGACGCCCTTCAAGCCTCCGTCCATCAACTCCTGGCTGAGGTTCACAAAGCGAATGGCGGAGTTGAGCTTCGTTTCGTCGAAGAAGTTATATTGCTGCTGGTAGCGAAGCATTTTCAGCGCGGGCTCGCCAAGGACCGTGAAGTACAACGCCGGACGCTCAGGCGTCGCGTTCGCAAAGATGAACTGGTGCGCCATAGTGGTCTTGCCGCATCCCGGCGACCCCGCGATGATGTTGAACGAATACTCCGGGAACCCTCCGCCAAGGATCTCGTCCAGTCCTGGAACCCCGGAAGTGAGCTTCTTGATCTGTACCTTATTGTTCATAATCACCCTTTCCCGTAGGTTCGTTCAGACCCTTCACCTCTGGCCAGACGTCTTGTACAAGTCTGAGCGTAAGACTTTCACCGATAAAGGTCACGAGCAATTGAAGCAGATGGGCGACGAGCACAGAACTCGCCTCTGCTGCCTCACCCTCAAGCCCTACCAGAGAGGCATCTTCCATGACGCGTACTCCGCTAAGGGCCGGACACTCGCGTGTAGCGACGGTCAGCGCCCTCCCCAACAGCGAACTCACCCCTGCAGATCCCACGAGATGGCTCAGAGGTCGACGAAGCTTTTCATAGACTCGGCATGTCGCGGAAAGGTCCTCGGCGACGATAGGCGCGTCCTTTTCCAGGGCGAGAAGCCGCTCGGCAAGTCTCCTAATCGCGGGGTTTAGCTCAGTCTGGGGCATTGTTTTCAATCAAATGTGAGATCTGCTACGGCCAGCCAACTCAGGGTCGCCTGTCTTTGCAATGTAGCAGGAGCTGGGAAGCGAGTAGCAAGGAAACTTATTGTCTCCACAGCAGAATCCATCGATCCCCGGTCTGGCATCTCACTACCGTCAGCTCACGACGAACGACACGATCAGCTGAGGATCGTGACGAACTTCACTCGGACGCATGGTGATCTTCCCGCGGTTCTCTAGACCCTTCCGCACCCTCACCTTTTAGAGCGAAATGCCGGGTACCTTAATCAAAGTCCAGACCTCGTTCCCGTTGGTTCCGAGCGAAAAGATAGCCTTCGCTATGGCTGTTTTTGTGAACACCGCGAATCAGGCCATTCGGCCCCGATCCAGGTCGCCTCTCGGCGCAGTTGCCGGGCGCGCACGCGATCAGCTGTTCTTGGATCTCCTGCCTCGAGGTCCTGCCCAGGTCAAAGTCAGGAAACCTCAGGAAACCTCCCTCTATGAAGCCTTCCTGGCGATTTGGGAGCAGTTCGAAGGGGATGACCACCAAACAGCGGTATGCGTACGCATTCTGGCGTTTCACTTACTGATGGAGAGAACACAGGGCAGCGTCGTTGAAGAGTGGCTTAGGCCATCCCCGGAGAACCCAGAAACGGTCATCCTTGATGACGCCATTGTTGCTGCGGTTGGAAGCGTTACTCTCGGGAAAGATGGCTCCCTTCTCGAAGGCAGCTTCCTGTCAGCAGTCCGAACTCATCTTTTGCCTAAAACTGACGATCGTTCACTAGCAGCAAGAACCATCCAAGTCGGCAATGGTGAAAAGCACGACCAAACGCCTAACAAATTCGTGTACCGTGATATTGCGGTGCATTTGCTTGCCTACCAGGCAGATGCGGCTGGGGTCTCCTTGGATGAGGGAGCCACGATCTTCGACATCTGTGAAAAGCTGCGTACTTCTTTGAGCACCATGATAGGCAAAGAGGGATTTCGCGCTCTCTTCATCCGTGCGCTCGCGTTATCAAGACGTGAAAATGCTGTCTGTGCGACCCTATACGTGAAGGATGACGGCACGCTTGGAGGAGTCGGCGAGATCTCAATCAGCGTAGGAGCGACCATTATCGGTCATCTTCTAAACGGGCCCGCAATCCTCATCGGCGAGACCCTGGTGCACCACATGCTTCATGACGAATGGCCGGATTTTGATCACTCCGGTCCCTCGCGTGCTGCATACCAGACCGCCAGTCGCGCAGCCTAGAATCTCAACAGGCTGAATGCGTTCGAAGCAAGGTCTCTGGCGGCTACTCCGGTTTAGTGACTTTCTCGGAAGGAGGCCGCTTTGCTTCCGACACAACATTGTCAGCCTGAGGTCCTTTTTCACCCTGAACAACGTCGAACTCGACAGCGTCGCCTTCGTTCAAGGACTTGTAGCCATCTGTCTGAATAGCGCTGAAGTGAACGAAAACGTCTGGACCGTCGTCCCGTCCAAGGAAACCATAGCCCTTTGCGTTGTTAAACCACCGTACTGTTCCAGAAAATTGCGCCATCGTCCCATCCTCCGCCGGCTGCACGCATTGGATGCAAGATCCGCCTTCGCGATTAAAGGCCCGATCTACAGCTCAGAGCGATCGGTAGCCGTGCGGACCCAAGTTTGGTCGTTCGTGTGCTGTTCTTCATGGGAAAAGACAGTAACGATGCCTGGAATTACCGAAACGAGCGTGGCCTGGCCGGTTAGCCATTGGCAATGGACTGGCCGCTCCGACCAATCAAGCGATGGCCGATGGCCGATGATGCGGCTTCTTAAAAGGAAAGCCGTCGTTTTGCGCTGCCAAGCCGTATTTCAACAGCCGACCTAACGTTTGGATAAGTGCTTTCGGACCTTCCATTGAGAAGACGATGGCATCAGGAACGGCGCTGATCTCACGTATCGCACTTTTCGCCATAACGACGCTTTTCGCCATTGGCAAGTAGCGATGGAAGACCGCTAGCATCGCATGCTGCTGCTCGGAAGTTAGAGTGTGACAGAGCACCAGGGCATCAATGCTGCAGGTCTGGCTAGTGCTCTCGATCTCTTCGATCCCAGATACGACGAGCACATCGTAACCCACGCTGCGCAACACATCGCGACGGGTGCTCAACAGGAGGGAGTCTGTTCCGCAGATCAGAATCGGATTACGCATATGGTTCCCTTTACAAACGTCAGCGTGTTCCTCGGCAAAACCAACCCGACTAGAATGCACCTATTGAGGGTATGTTGTACTTTTTCTGGTGTATGTAAGGTCTCTGAAATAGCGCATCGATTTGCCGCTTTGGAAATGAGGATCTCCAGTCAACGACACCGCGCAACAGGTATCCCAGTACCAAAACACTCTTTTGAAGGCCTTTGACAGTGAGTTGATCGCTCGATTGCACCTTAAAGCTGTAGTTTTCAAGGCCGGGCAGCGGATCGAGCACCCCGGCAAGCCCATCCGGCACCTGTACTTTCTTGAGAGCGGAATGGCTTCGATGACAGCTCTCTTCCTTGACGGATCGGAAATTGAGGTAGGGATGTTCGGCTCTGAGTCGGTTATCGGAGTATCAGCCCTGATGGGAACGGTTCAGGCTCTTAACCACGTGTATACACAAATCGAGGGGACCGGGTACCGCTGCACCTATGAGGCTGGATTAAGGGAGTTCGAACGTTTCGGGGTGTTTCACAACCGTTGTCTTCGTTACGTCCAGGCTCAACTCTTGCAGTCGTCCCAGTCCGCGGGTTGCGCTGCGATGCACAATTTTGAGCAGAGGCTTGCGCGCTGGCTCCTGATCAGTGCGGACAGAGCACACGTCGAAGTCTTCAAAATGTCACAGGAGTTCCTCTCGCACATGCTGGGAAGCACGCGGCCGACCGTGTCAGTGGTGGCAGGAACTCTGAAAAAGGAAGGTCTGATCAGCTACTCGAGAGGCATCGTCAGAATCACTGATCGGAAAGGACTGGAGAGTCGGGCGTGCGAGTGCTATCAGACCATCAAGAAGCATCTGTCGAACTATGAACAGTTCGACACGCCGCATACGTCCTGATCTGGTCATTTTTGTAACCGGCCTTCATAGGAACATTGCTTTCCGAGTCTGAAAGACACCTTAGACAGACTCCACGAACCGTTCTGGTTCACCGGAGAAGATTCACCTGTGGGTGAAAAGGCCAGATCTCCATAAACGTTTGTTGCTGGAAGGCTCAGTGAAACCAAGCGACTAAGAATTAGTTCGCCTGAGATTAGGTTCACGCCGACAGTGCCGCCTCCGGCATATAGATACTGAAAACGGTTCCCTGCTTTGGCTTGCTCTTAACCAGGAGCTTGAAGCCATGCTTCTTGACAATCTCCCGGCTAAGCCACAGGCCCAGACCTGTGCCGGCGTTGCCCTTGGTCGTATAGAAGGGGTCGAAAGCGTGCTGCAATACGTCGGCAGACATGCCCATGCCTGTGTCCGCGATCGAGATATTTGCGCCCGGTTGGTCTCCGAGAGCGTGGGTCAAGCTACGGGACCGAATGATTAGGCGACCCCCTTGTGGCATCGCATCCAAAGCGTTGCCAACGAGATTTACGAGCACTTGCCTTAACTCTCCTTGGGACGTGGTCACCTCGGCGCCGGCCTCGCAGTCCATGTCGAGCTCGATTCCTCGGATCGCCAACCGTCCTTGGAAAAGGCCGACAACCGACTGAAGTAACGGGGTTAGCCCCACACGAGACTGTCCCTTGGGGTCTCGGTAGAAGCGAAGTGTGTTGGAGGCAATCTCCGAAACCCGGACCAGCTCAGATTCCGCTGTCAGAAGGTACGCATTCCGCGCTTGTTCGTTCTGCTCCTGTTTCACCAGGTAGAGGAGATTAGTGACCGCTTCCAAGGGATTATTAATTTCGTGCGCAATGGAGGCAGCTAGTCTGCCGGTTGCGGCAAGGTGCTCAGCTTGAATCAACGCAGCCTGCGCAAGCTTTTGTTCGGTCCTATCCAGCAACGTGCCAAGGAA
>CAXTGN010000168.1:6486-9451 GCA_964243455.1 uncultured Acidobacteriaceae bacterium | reverse complement strand
GGGGCGCGTTGGCTCGGGGGGTGGCGGTGGTGTGGGTGGGTGCTGGAGCTGGAAGGATGGCGTGGTGGGCTCGCCGGGCTGCGCTTCCGTAGCGTCTATGGCGTTTTCAGCGACGGTGTTGATTTCTTCTGCCACGCTGGTTGCCTCCGCTGGTTTGAGGTCTGTGGGGCGGCGGAGGAATACAGAGGTCCTTCGCTGCGCTCAGGATGACGGTTGTGGTTGGTGGGGTGATGTTGCCCCTGATTTTGTCATCCCGTAGCGCAGCGGAGGGATCTGCTTGGCCTCGAGTGCCGTTGTTCTGCGGGCAGACAGCAGATTCCTCCGCTTCGCTACGGAATGACAAATCTGGGGGCTGCGGGATCACGCGGGTTGTAGGGCTGCGGATTGATAAGCGTGAGGGGCTGTGGAGTGACAAGGGTTGGTGAATTAGAGGCCCATAGCTGCCTGAACTTCGCCTAGGGTTTCGCGGACGCGTTTGGTGGCCCGTTCTCTTCCGTTGGCGAGGACGTCTTTGATGACCTGGGGACGGGTTTCGAGGTCGCGGCGATGGGCCTGGATGGGGGCGATGGCGCGGACGATGGAGTCGGCACACCAGGTTTTGCACTCGATGCAGCCGATGGCGGCGGTGGTGCAGCCGTCGTAGACCTCCGCGAGCGTTTCCTGGTTGGAGAAGACTTTGTGCAGATCGCCTACGGGGCAAACGTCGGGGTTGCCGGGGTCGTCGCGGTGGACGCGGGCCGGGTCGGTGACCATGGTCTTGAGCTTGGCGCGGAGGTCGGCTTCGGGCTCGGAGAGCATGATGTGGTTGCCATAGCTTTTGGACATCTTGCGGCCGTCGAGGCCGGGGAGCTTGGGGCTGGGCGTGAGCAGGACCTGGGGCTCGGGGAGGATGCTGCGACGGCCGAAGCCGGTGAGCTTTTTGGTGCCCCCCGCAGCCTCGTAGAGCTGGTGGTTGCTGAACTCGGTGCGCGTGGAGTCCCTGGGCTCGTCGGCGTTTTTGCGTGCCTTCTCGAGGATGGCGTTCATCTCCCAGGGTTTGGCCTCGGGGGAGAGGAAGAACTCGCCGGGGTAGAGGTCGTTGAAGCGACGGGCGACCTCGCGGGTGAGCTCGACGTGGGCTACCTGATCGGCGCCGACGGGGACGAAGTCGGGCTTGTAGAGGAGGATATCCGCCGATTGCAGCAGCGGGTAGCCGAGGAAACCGTAGGTGTTGAGGTCTTTTTCGGAGAGCTGTGCCTGCTGGTCCTTGAAGGTGGGCACGCGCTCCAGCCAGCCGAGCGGGGTAAACATGCCGAAGAGGGTGGTGAGGCGGTCGTGCTCGAGGATGTCGGACTGGCGGAAGATGACGCAGCGGCCGGGGTCGAGGCCGGCAGAGAGGAAGTCGAGGGCGATCTCGAAGCTGTTTTCGCGCAGGCGGCTGGGGTCGGCGTAGTCGGTGGTGAGGGCGTGGAGGTCGGCGATGAAGAAGTAGCAGTCGTACTCGTTTTGCAGCTTGACCCAGTTATGCAGGGCGCCCATGTAGTTGCCGAGATGCAGCTTGCCGGTGGGGCGCATGCCGCTGAGGACGCGCGGCCGCGGTGTGGATCTTGATGTCGAGAGGCTCATTGCAGTTGAGGTTCAGGATACATGGCTGGAGAAGGAGGGTGTCGTCTCTGTGGCAAGGGATCTGCTTCACCCCGGAAGCCTGTCGCTGCTCCTGGCCATCTCCCCGCTTGGTACACTGTGCCCTGCTAACACCATGAGTCTTAAGGCCAAGATCGAAGCGGTCATCTATGCCTCCGAGGAGCCGGTGACGCTACCCCAGCTGGCAGGTTTGCTGGGGCAGGAGGCACAGGCCGAGCTCGACGCCGCGGATGCGCGACAGGGGCAACTGGAGCTGCTGGACGCGGACGGCGTGGGCGTCGGCCAGGAGGTTGAGGCGGGGGACCAGGATGCCCTGAACGCCGAAACGCTGGGCCTGGATGTGTTTGGGGCGGCTGCGCCGGCTAACGACACGCCGACAAGAGATCCCGGCGTGGTTAAGGAGCAAGAGGCCGGCGCGACTTCCCCGGAGGCCCCGACGGACATACCGAACCTGGCCCGTGACGAGACTCTTCAGGCGCATCCCCAGCGCTCGCGCATTGAGAACTCCGACTCGAAAACGAACGCCGACACGCCCGAGGGCCTCTCCGCGGGAGAACTGGCGGCTGTTGCTTTCTCTGAGCCGACGGCGGCTGAGGTCAGAACTCGTGAGCGACGCCTCCGCGAGTACCTGCGCTCGCTGCTGAACGAGTTGATCGCCGAATACGCGGACGGCGATCGCGGACTGGAGATTCGTGAAATTGCAGGCGGCTTCCGCTTCGCGACCAAGCCCGAGTACCACGATGCGGTGCGAGGGTTTGTGCGCTCGCTCAAGCCGCCGCTGAAGCTGAGCCTGCAGGCGCTGGAGACGCTGGCGGTGGTTGCGTATAAGCAGCCGGTGACCGCGCCTGAAGTGTCCGAAATTCGCGGCGTGGATTCGGGCGGCGTGCTGGGCAACCTGATCGCCCGCAAGCTCGTGGCGACGGCAGGGCGCAAGCAGGTGATCGGGCGTCCCATTCTTTACAAGACCACAAAGGAGTTCCTGCTGCGCTTCGGGCTGAAGGACCTGAACGAACTTCCCAGCATCGAAGAGTTCGAGCGGCTGGCGTCAGACCTGAATGAGGCCGTGCAGGAGGAGATCCCGATGGCCGAAACCACGGAAGTGCCGATAGGCGTGGCAGCGCGGAAGGGGGGCCTGTCCACCAAAGACGTGGAGCGGGATGTGGACCCGAATCGGGACGTGCACGAGGCGCAAGCGGACGGGGATCCGGGGGAAGAGATGGGCGAGGAAGGCTTAACCCCGCCACCGGACGGACCCGGCGAGTTTACGGGCGACGCCGTTGTGCCTTCGGCGGATAACGTTGCGATCGATGGCCGTATCTCCGGTGTGCCGCCGATGTATGAC
>CAXTGN010000168.1:5964-6476 GCA_964243455.1 uncultured Acidobacteriaceae bacterium | reverse complement strand
TCGCCGGCGCATGATGCCGAGGTCGAATCAGCAGAGCAGAAAGGCGAGTGAGGCAGATGGCCGATTACCCCGTTGGTCCCGCTGAAGTACCCGACACCGTAGCGGATGTACGTTCCGAAGTCGAGGCTACGCCGGAAGGAGACAATGAGTTCGCTCCGGACCAGCCGCTTCCGGGGCCAGGGCGGATGCCCGATCCGCCGCAGCGCCCGCGCGGCAACGAGCCGCATCCGGATGCGGAGATTCGGCCGGCGCTGGGCACGTAGACCGGTGCGGTTAGGCCCTGTAGCTATTGGTCATCCCGTAGTGAAATGAGGGATCTGCTTTTTAGCGGATGCCGTGATCTGGCGGCCTGAAAGCGGATTCCTTCGCTTTGCTACGGATTGACAAACGATGGGCGGGGGGCTGTTGCTATGTGAGCAAACGGCAGATTCCTTCGCTTCGCTACGGAATGACAAAATGATGGGTGGTCCGTGCGGTGCTGTTGCTATGCGGGCGGGCGGCGGATTCCTTCG
>CAXTGN010000168.1:0-5954 GCA_964243455.1 uncultured Acidobacteriaceae bacterium | reverse complement strand
CTACAGATGACAAGCGGGGAGCGGTATGGCACTCTAGTCCGCGGCAAGCGGATGGACACGTTGGACCTCGACCAGCGTCGAGTAGAACGTTGCTCCCCCGCCGATATCGGTCAGCCGCTGGCTGGTGAGCGCGTTGACGTTGCTGCCTTCTGGGGAGAGCTTCTGCCAGTCCAGCCGTGCGGCCACCGCGCCCTGCGTCACGCTGCCCCCGACCCGGGCGACCAGCTCGATGGAGCCCCGCCCATTGAACACTTTCACCGCATCGCCTGTCGTGATGCCGCGCTGCGCTGCATCCTCCCGATGCATTTCCAGCACACCCGCCGTGCGGCGTTCCATGGTCTGGTGACCGGGGAGGTTGGCGAACGTCGTGTTCATGTAGTTGTCGGCCTTACGTGGAAGAAACTCTAAGGGAAACGGCTGCTCAGCCGCAAGCGTTGCCGTGGCGCGGGATTCCTGAGCGGGTTGCCACTCCGGCAGAGGTATCACGTTGGCTTTGCCCGTTGCCGTGCGGAACCAGCTCCCGTCGCTGAACGGCAGGGTTTGGCCCACGCCGTCCTTTGGCATGGCGAGCGGCATCTGCTTCTTGGCTTCCAGGGCTTCGCGCGTGATGCCGGCAAACCAGGGGTGCTCGCCTTCCAGCGCGTGGGCCATCAGGTCGTCTTCTGTGTCGGTAAAGGCAGCTTCAGTGAAACCCATACGCTGTCCCAGGGCAGCAAAGAGCCACACATTCGATCGTGCCTCGCCTAGCGGAGCGATGGCCTGCTCGGACGACTGGATGAGGTAGTGACCGTAGGCACCCATGAGTTCCTTGTGCTCAAGAAAGGTGGTTGCCGGCAGGACGATGTCGGCATAGTCGGTAGTGTCGGTGAAGAACTGCTCATGCACCACCGTGAAGAGATCCGGACGGCGCAGGCCAGCGAGCACCCGGTTGGCATCGGGCGCGACTGCGGCCGCATTGCAGTTGTAGACGAAGAGCGCCTTTACCGGGGGATCGCCCAGCTCCGTTAAGGCATCGCCCAGCTGGCTCATATTGATCACCCGCGCGGTGCGGCCGAGAGGGCTTGCCTCCATCAACTCGGGCATCTGCAGCCTGCGGGAGTTGAAGGGGAAAGCACCGGAGGCGGAGAGCAGAAGACCGCCTCCCTGCTGCTGCCACGAGCCCGTGATCAGCGGCAGCATGGCGACGACGCGTACGGCTGTTCCGCCATTCTCGCTGCGCTGGATGCCATAGTTCAGGCGAATGACCGCGGGCCTGCGGCCGTCGCGGCCGGCTTCGCCATAGGCACGCCCCAGGCGCTCGATGGCTTCAGCGGGGATGCCGGTGATCGTGGCAGCGCGTTCGGGGCTGTGCTCGGGGCGCAGCGCGTGGAGCCGAAGCGCCTGCCAGTCGCTTACGCACGCTTCCAGATAGCCCCGATCTTGCAAGCCGTCGCGAAACAGGATGTGCATCAGGGCGAGGGCCAGCAGACCGTCCGTTCCGGGGCGGATGGCGAGCCACTCGTCGGCCAGCGCGGCGGTGCGGGTCTTGTAGGGGTCGATGACGATTAAGCGCGCACCGTTCCGCCGCGCCCCCTCGATGAAGGGCCAGAGGTGGATGTTGTTGCCGTGGATGTTGGCGCCCCAGGCGATCACGAGGCCGGCGTGAACGAAGTCCTGCGGGGCTGTGCCCATCTTTCTGCCATACACGCTTTCGAACGCAACGCCACCGGCAGTGGCACAGATCGTGCGATCCAGCTGCGAGGCGCCCAGACGATGAAAGAAGCGGCGGTCCATGGAGCCGTAGCCGAGCTGGCCGATGGTGCCCGCATAACTGTAGGGCAGAATGCTCTCCGGCCCGTGCTCCTCGGTGGTGCGCTGCAGCCGGGCCGCGATCTCGGTTAGCGCTTCGTCCCAGGAGATACGCTCGAAGGCGTCCGTCTCTCGCCCCTGCGGTAACGATTGCTTGGCCACGCCCGCTTTGCGGCGCATGGGGTAGAGCAGACGATCGGGCGCATAGACCCGCTCCAGGTAGCGGGCCACCTTGCCGCAAAGGAAGCCGCGTGTGACGGGGTGGGCGGGGTCGCCGGCAACCTTTACGGCGCGGCCGGACAGCTCGTCCACGGTGACCAGCACGCCGCACGAGTCCGGGCAGTCGTGTGTGCACACCGCGTGAACCTGTCGCGTCGCCATGAGAAGATTCTAGTTCCCTGACGAGATCATCCCCTGGCTGAGGTCTTCCGTGCGCCTGCTTTCACGCCTGTTGCTTCCCTTCTTGTTTGTCCTTCTGCCGGTTGCGGGTGCGGCTCCCGAGCAAACCGCCGCGATCAAGGCTTTGCTGGAGCAACAGGCTTCGGACTGGAACCGCGGAGACCTGGATGCCTTCGCGAGGGGCTACAAGAACGCGCCGGACATCCTGTTCATCGGCCGCACCGTTGAGCACGGCTACGCGGGCATGCTTGCCGGCTACAAGGCGCACTATCCCACCCGCGATGCGATGGGCAAGCTGAGCTTTACAGGGCTGGAGGTGCAGCCCCTGGACGAGCGGTTTGCCACGGCGACCGGGCACTTCCACCTGGGGCGCACGGCCAAGGGCGGCGGGGATGCCGACGGCTATTTCCTGCTTGTCCTGGAGAAGACAGCCGGTGGATGGAAGATTGTGCGCGACGATACCACCAGTCTCCCGCCGGCCAGGTCAACGGACGGCCACTGATTGCCGCCCGGTGAAATTGCATCTTGTAGGATGTGGTTTCACAAGGGGATCTACACACCATGCGCCGCACTTCCGCTCTGCTTGGGCTCGTCGCTGTCGTCGGTCAACTGGCCTTTGCCCAGACCAAGGGAGGACAGCTGTATACGGCCAGCCGGCAGCAGTTGGACGTGACCAAAATCCTACTGGCGCAGGAGAAGGCCTGGAACCGTGGCGATCTGGATGCGTACCTGGACCAGTACAAGGACGGCGACGATGCGGAGGCCATCCTGAACAGCCCCGTGCGCGGCATGGGGGCGATCCGGGCGGCGTATCACACCAGCTTTCCAAACCGGGACGCCATGGGCACCCTGGAACAGAGCTCGGTGGAGGTTCGGGAGCTCGGGCCCAACTTCGCCCTGGCGCTGGGCCATTACAAGATCTCGCGTTCCCGCAAGAACGGCGGGGATGCCGAGGGGAACTTCACCGAGATCTTCGAGAAGACGGACCAGGGGTGGAAGCTGGTCTTCAGCGAGAACACCTAGCCGGCGGGTGTGGGCTTCGTTTTGCCGAAGGTGCAGTTTTTCGATCCGTAGCGCAGCGGGAGGAAGCTGCTGTCTGCCGGTAGGAGCGATGGCGCTGCGGGGGAAAGCAGATCCTTCGCTTCGCTGCGGGATGGCAAGCTGGTGCTTGTGGCGGGTGTAGGGGCTTTACCGGACAGCCACGGCCTCGGGCACAGGTTTCCAGTCGAACACGAGCGGCTCGCGGAAGCCGAAGCGCTGCAGATGCTCGGCGACGACACGCTGCATGTGCGTTTCGTCGACCGGTTCGGAGGTCGCCAGGTGGACGTGGAGTGCGTCGGCAGTCGCATTCAGGGTGCAAACGGCTTTGGGCAGATCGATGCGGCCCCCCTGATCGTCAAAGGTGACCGGGAACTTGTGGGCCCAGTGCCGGCAAAGCTGGCGAAGATAGCTCGATGCATTGGCGGTTGGGACCTGCGCTTCAGAGTTCGTCATAGTTGGGTAATCTGACGATGTGAGTACAGGTTTCGATGCGGGAAACAGGGCGTTCCCTTTGCTGGAAGCACGCAACCTGGTGAAACTATACGGCACCGTGCGCGTGGTGGATAACGTCTCCCTGACGCTGCAGCGCGGCGAGACGCTGGGTCTGGTCGGCGAATCGGGCTCCGGCAAGAGCACCGTGGCACGCATGATCCTGCGGTTGATTGAGCCGACTGCGGGCGAGGTCACCTATGCTCCACTCGACGCAGAAGGGCGACCGATACCGGTCGATCTTCTGCATTTACGCCCGCGAGCGATGCGGCGGCTTCGCCGCAAGCTGGCGATTGTTTTCCAGGATCCCTATGCTGCGCTCGACCCGCGCATGACCGTGCGCCAGGCGCTTTCCGAGCCCTTCAAGATCCACGGCGAGCGCCCACCTGAAGGCACCGAAGCGCGACTGCTGGCGATGCTCGGCGAGGTGGGCCTGGATGGCTCAGCACTGCCACGCTACCCGCATGCCTTCTCGGGAGGTCAGCGGCAGCGCATCAACATCGCCCGCGCCCTTGCCCTGCGGCCTGAGTTTCTGGTGCTGGACGAGCCGGTGAGCGCGCTCGACGTCTCTGTGGGTGCGCAGGTAATCAATCTTCTGCGCGATCTACAGTCCCGCTACGGCCTGACGTGCCTGTTTATCTCGCATTCCATGCCGCTGGTGCGCTACCTATGCCACCGTGTGGCCGTGCTGCAACGCGGACGGCTGGTAGAGGAGGGCACGTGGGAGCAGGTCTGCGAACATCCGCGAGAGGCCTACACCCAGCAGCTGCTGGCCGCTACGCCGGAGCTGCCTCTGGCCTAGGCACATTCGCTTCCTGGCGATGCTGCTCGAAATCGCAGACGTTGCGCAGGTAGTCCCAGGAGAACAGGCCCGCTTCGTGCCCGTCGTTCCAGATGAATTTGAGCGCGTATTTGCCCACGGGTTCTACTTCTGTGGGCGCGACCGGGGCTTCGTACATCGGCAGCAACGTCTTTGGCTTGGGCCTTCCCACGCCGGGCGCGCGACCCTCATTTTCGCGGGCCTCATGACATACGGCGCAGGGGCAGGCATCGCGCAGCCAACGAAAGCTCCAGTGGCTGCGATGCCCGTCGCGCCACTCGATCGTCATGCCGGTCCCACCGGTCTTGTCGATGCGCACCTTGGCCGGCTTCAGGGCATCTCCGGCGAGCTTGCGCTGCTCGCGGGCATGATCGGCCGCGGCCTCCTCGGCACTGACGAAACGAACTCCATCATGACTCATCGATTCCCTTTCAAGGCCGCCAAACTTCCGCTGCCCTAGGCCTTCCGCCAGAAGAAATAACCCGCGATCACGCAGCCCGTGGCGACCACAATGGCCCGCAGCAGGTCTCCGTTCACCCGGCGGGCGAAACGCGCACCGACCCATCCGCCGAGGGCTGCGAAGACCATGCTCACCAGGCAATACCGCCACTCGATCGCACCCTGCACGATGAAGGTGAAGATCGCGCACAGATTGGAGGCACACGCGGCGACGACCTTCATCGCGTTCAGGGCGTGCATCTCCTCCATGCCGAACAGTGCCAGGACCGTCATCACCATGAACCCGCCACCTGCGCCGAAGTAGCCGATGTAAAACGTGATCGGAAGCAGGGCCAGCGCCAAGGGTACAAGGGGCATGGGCCGCTCGCGCTCCGCGTGCGAGTACCCCGCACGTTTGCGTAACCATTTGGAAACCGGACCGGAGATCCCGAAGATCAACGTTCCACCCAGAATCAACCAGGGGATAAGGCGCAAAAACGTGGTTTGCCGCGTATGCAGCAGCACCTCAGCCCCGAGGACGCCGCCCACGACGCATGTCATCAGCACCGTGGGCAGCAGGTCCCGCCGAACATCGCCACGCAAGGTCGCCAGCGAGGTGAGCTGCCCCGGCCAGAGCGCCACCGTATTGGTGGCATTGGCCTGCACCGGAGCGACGCCAATACCGAGCATGGCGGGAAAGGAGATGAACGACCCACCCCCGGCCATCGCATTCATCACTCCGGCGATGGTGGAAGCGGCTACCAGCCAGAGGTAAGAAAGGTTTGGGATGGCCCGGAACGGCATCCTTCTATTCTACGGTGGCTAGCCAGCAGAAGAGGCGGCCGTACCGGGCGGCCTGAGGAGCAGCGATCAGCTGCGGGCCTTCCGCTCCTGGTAGTGACCGATGTGGCTGTACGTCTCCTTGGGAAAGCGGAGACTCTTGTAGATATTGCCGCAGTCCGGATCGTCAGGGTTGGGG
>CAXTGN010000167.1:0-9457 GCA_964243455.1 uncultured Acidobacteriaceae bacterium | reverse complement strand
GACAGGCTCAGCACCAGCGTGTCCGGGGCGGTGGGCGTCGGCAGGATCGGCGCCGGTGTCGGAACCGGGGTGGGCGTAGGCACAGGCGTCAGCGAAGGCACCGTTAGCGGCTGTGCGCTGGTTGCGCCGGGGAACAATGTCGCGGGCAAGGCAAAGTTGATCTGCCCGCCGAAGTACATCTGGCCCGTGCCCGCCTGGGTGCCGTTGGGCGACACGTAGGTTTCGGTGCTGCTGTTGGAGCTGACCACCTGTCCATTGACCGCGATCGACTGGATGTTCAGCATTTCGCTGGACGACGTGTGGTTCGGATATAGGATCGATACGGTGTGGGCCACGCCCGGGTCAAGGTCGGCCGAAAACGCGTAGTTCCCGACGTTGTTCGATTTCACGAACGTCGAGCCGATCGCCACCCCGTCGATCACGAGCTGCATATCAGGGTAATCGGTTTGGCTGAAGCTTGCGCTCGCCGTTACGTCGATGTCGTAATTCATTATGTCTTGGTTCCATTCTGCTATGACAGGGCTGGTCAGGCGTGAGCCAGTTGCGGGAATGCACCCGCTTAGCCTGCTGGCGTGCACGGGCTTATTCAGCAAAAACTAAGAAAGTGTGACATTAGGCGACGCCATCAAACCGCAAACAAGTCTGAAACTTTGTTTAGCGGGTTTCTCGTGTCGGTTGTATCGTCGCCCTAAATTCAACCTGTGATTGTGATTGCCTCCGTGCGCCCTTATTACGGTTGAGTCAATGTCTTTTGGCATTAAATGATTAGTTAAAAAGTGTTAGCATAGATACTGCGACTCCACCTTATGGGACAGCGACGCCGTCATATGATGAAGCTGCTCCTGAGACCAGTTCGATACCCACTATTACGGGTGGACGCCTTGTTCGTGCCCAGCCTCTTGGCCTAAGCCAAAGTTTTGCTGGGATATGCTGACCTCACATGACCCTGGACCGTCAATGACACAGCGCATAATGCTCGCCCGCCATCCTGACACGTCCCATGCTGCGCTTGGCCTGCTTTGCCGCTTCAAAGCCGGCGTGGTCTTGGCCGCACTGGTGTTCGTCCTGGCGCGGCCCGGCCCGGCGCAGGCAGCGCCCATGCCCACACTGGCGCAAGCGGATCAGCAAGCCGCACCGTCAGCCGCGGGCCGCGCCGGGTATGCCGCCTTGGTCGAACTCGCGGCCCGGCGCCAGGGCATCCCCACCGATCTGGCCCACGCCGTCGCCACTGTGGAAAGCCGCTGGAACCCCGATGCAATCGGCGCCTCCGGAGAGATCGGGCTAATGCAGATCATGCCGGCGACCGCATCCATGCTGGGATTCCGCGGCACCCTCGCGCAGTTGGCCGACCCCGCGACCAACATCGAACTCGGCGTGCGATACCTTAGTGGCGCATGGGCGCGGGCGGGCGGGGACCTGTGCGTCACGCTGATGAAGTATCGCGCCGGGCACGGGGAAACGATGATGTCGCCGCGGTCGGTGGACTATTGCCAGCGCGTCCAGCGCTACCTCACTTCCGTCGGATCACCTCTTGCGAACAGCACCGGGACGAACAGCCCTGGCATGTACCTGATTCCCGCCGCGCTGGGCCACGCCCCGGCCTGGCAGGGATACGCCCGGCAGGCACCGGACCTGCTGACCCAGGACGAATGGGTGCGCCTGAAGACGGGCCACCGGACCGCGGCCGACAGCGAGCGCTTCTGGGCGGCCCGGGTGGCGCAACTGCAAGCGTTGCGGACACAGCGCGCCACGGCGATGGCCAGCCGCGTGGTGCTGACGCGGCACGCGCACCTGTTAACGCCGCTGCGCAACGGCGGCGCCATCCGCTTCGCCTCCATGCGGCGCTGGCGCGTGGTCCGAACGGCCCGGCTCGTGGTGCGGCCGGTGGCTGTGACGCCAGTTGCCGGGCCGCTGTCGGACTAGCAAACGCCGCGAGCGGACGGCGCGATCCGCCGGCCGAACCTGGCGGGACGGCACGACACGAAGGAAGCGCAGAGGGCTGTTGGCGTCCGGACCTCGATGCTCGTCACCGCCTATGGCATCGCCGACGCTGGCGGCTTCCCAGCCCTGATGCTCGTAGTCGGCGGGACGCCGGTCGATTGCAGCGTGTCACCGGAACCGCGGCAGGATAAAGCTTCTTGTTTCACTGGCAGCATCGGTGCGGCGATTTACGGCAAGATCCTGACCGGCGTCACGCTGATGCCATTTCGGGGTCTGGGGAGCAAGCGGACGAAAAACTTATGCAAGGCCGTGTCGCGCAACTTGCCACGGAGCCTTGCCCTTTCGCGACATGCATCTGCAACAGGAAAGCACCCGGCCCGCTCGAAGCTTGGTAGCGGTCGCCGGACTTGGAAATTGTGCAACTGCCCTGCAGTTGCTGGTCGGGCCGGGCTTACATGGGCTTTCCGTTCGCGTGCTCCCCAGTTCACAAGCTCGGCCACGCTGTTCAGCTTGATGCGACTGATTTCGTCGGCTAACCGAGCCCCGGGATACCAAGCAGGACGCCTATCAGCCTGCGTGCCGATAACGTCGGTGGGCATCCTATTTCAGCATGGATGGCCTAGATTGCAGCGCGACGGTGAAGAAGGCTGACCCTTCTCTGTCTCGTCGGCCCCCGTTATAGCGAACGGTGACCCGGGTATTGATGACCGGTTCGGCAGCTTATTCGAGCTGAGCCTCCGCATACTCCTCAGAGCTTCGGTCACCAGGATGTGGTGTGATCCCGGAGCAAACTCGAACCGACCCAAAAAGGCGGGAAGTGCGCCCTCAAAGTTGGACGGCGCTGGCTTTGGCTGGTCCTCGTAGGCCAGCTTGCCATCGAGCACGACATGGGTGGGAGCGTTGACATCCAGTCTCACAAAACGCCTTCCAAACCCGGGTCGAGCTGCGCTAAGCAGCGGGACCGCAAGCACCGCTTGACATGGGCCGGGACGATGTATGAGTTAGTATCCAACAGGATACAACGCATGAGGTTATATCCAGCATGATACAAAAGCTCAGGAAGGAATTGGCTTGGTTGACCCCGTGCTGTCCCATGACGTCGTCATCGTCGGCGGCGGCAATGCCGCGCTGACGGCGGCGATTACTGCACGGGAGGCTGGGGCCTCGGTCTTGATCCTGGAACACGCGCCGAAGCCCATGCGCGGCGGCAACAGCCGCCATACCCGCAACCTGCGCGCCATGCATGCCGCGCCCACGGACGTGCTGACCGAGAGCTACCTGGAGGACGAGTACTGGGACGACCTGCTGCGCGTCACCGGCGGCGAGACGGACGAACACCTGGCCCGCCTGACCATCCGCGCCACGCAGGACGCCCTGCCGTTCATGGCGCGCTGCGGCGTCCGCTTCCAGCCGTCGCTGACCGGCACGCTCAACCTGTCGCGCACCAACGCCTTCTTCCTTGGCGGCGGCAAGGCGCTGGTGAACGCCTATTATGCGACGGCCGAACGCCTGGGCGTCAAGGTGCTGTATGACACCGAGGTGGAAAGCCTCGACCTCGACGACGGCTTCGTCCGCCGCCTGACGGTGACCAGCAAGGGTTTCCCATTGCAGGTCCGCGCCAAGGTGGTGGTGGTGTCCTCCGGCGGCTTCCAGGCCAACATCGCCTGGCTGAAGGAGGCTTGGGGCGATGCGGCCGAGAACTTCCTGATCCGCGGCACCCCCTACGCCACCGGGCGCGTGCTGAAGAACCTGCTGGCCCAGGGCGTCGCCTCGGTGGGCGACCCCAAGCAGTGCCACGCCGTCGCCATCGACGGACGCTCCCCCAAGTTCGACGGCGGCATCGTCACGCGCCTGGACTGCGTGCCGTTCTCGGTGGTGGTGAACCGGCACGGCCAGCGCTTCTACGACGAGGGCCAGGACGTGTGGCCCAAGCGCTACGCGATTTGGGGCCGCCTGGTGGCGCAGCAGCCGGACCAGGTGGCCTACAGCATCATCGACAGCCGCAGCGAGCGGCTGTTCATGCCCAGCGTGTTCCCCGCCATCAAGGCCGCCACGGTGGGGGAGCTTGCGGCCAAGCTTGGCCTCGACCCGGCGGCGGTGACGGCCACGGTGGACGCCTTCAACGCCGCCTGCCAGCCCGGCGCGTTCGACAGCAGCCGGCTGGACGGCGTGCACACCGAAGGGCTGGAGCCGCCCAAGACCAACTGGGCGCGGCCGATCACCGAGCCGCCGTTCATCGGCTACCCGCTGCGGCCGGGCATCACCTTCACCTACCTGGGCGTGCGGGTGAACGAGCGGGCGCAGGTGGTCATGGAGGATGGGCGGCCGGCGGGCAACCTGTTCGCCTCGGGGGAGATCATGGCGGGCAGCATCCTGGGGCGCGGCTACCTCGCGGGGTTCGGCATGGCCATCGGCACGGTGTTCGGCCGTATCGCCGGCCAGGAGGCGGCGCGGCATGCAAGCAATTAACCTGTTGGACCTGGCAGCCGAGACGCCCGCGATGCAGGAGG
Organism: uncultured Acidobacteriaceae bacterium; assembly: GCA_964243455.1. Lineage (GTDB taxonomy): Bacteria > Acidobacteriota > Terriglobia > Terriglobales > Acidobacteriaceae > Granulicella. The sequence goes on along the minus strand of CAXTGN010000167.1, from coordinate 5,006 downwards.
CCCGGCGCGCGATGGAGGTGTGCAACGCCTGCCGCTATTGCGAGGGCTACTGCGCCGTGTTCCCTGCCATGGAGCTGCGGCGGGAGTTCGGGTCGGGCGACCTGAATTATCTCGCCAACCTCTGCCACGCCTGCAAGGGCTGCTACTACGCCTGCCAGTATGCCCCGCCGCATGAGTTCGGCATCAACGTGCCGCGCGTGCTGGCCGAGGTCCGGGCCGAGAGCTACGCGCAGTATGCCTGGCCGGGGCCGCTGGCAGGGCTGTACCGGCGCAATGGGCTGGTGATGGCGCTGGTGATGGCGTTGGGCGTGGGCGGGGTGCTGCTGCTGGCGATGGCGCTGCGCGGCGGCGTGCTGTTCGGGCCGCAGCCGGTCGTGCCGGGGCAAGGGTTCTATAACGTGGTGCCGTACGGCGTGATGGTCGGAGTGGCGTCGGCGACGTTCCTGTTCTCCGCCCTGGCGCTCGGAGTCGGGTTCGCGCGGTTCTGGCGCGACACCGGCGGGCGGCCGGGGGAGCTGGTGCAGGGCCGGCCGCTGCTGCAGGCGCTGCGCGATGCGGCGACGTTGCGCTACCTCGGTGGCGGCGGGCACGGGTGCAACGACACCGATGGCGGCTTCTCGACCCGGCGGCGCGTGTTCCACCACCTGATGGCATACGGCTTCCTGCTGTGCTTCGCGTCCACCTCTACGGCCACGGTGTATGACCACTTGTTGGGCTGGGCGGCGCCATACGGGTTCTGGAGCCTGCCGGTGCTGCTGGGCACCGTGGGCGGCGCCGGGCTGATCACGGGGACAGCCGGGCTGTTCTGGACCAAGCTGGCCGCCGACCAGGAGCCGCAGGCCCGGCACCTGCTGGGGGCGGACGCCGGGCTGCTGCTGCTGTTGCTGATGATCGGCGTGACCGGCGAGCTGCTGCTGGCGGTGCGCGCGACGGGGGCGATGGGCGTGGTGCTGGCCGTCCACCTCGGCTTCGTCCTGGCGTTCTTTGCAACGATGCCATACAGCAAGTTCGTCCATGGGCTGTACCGGACGGGCGCGCTGATCCGCCACGCCATCGAGCGGCCCGGCGCCAACGATCCCAAGCCGCACGTCGTCGCGGCAGCCACGCCGGCCCGCTGAGACGCCAACCCCGCAGGGGGGCGGCAGGAGGAACCATGTCCGATTTGACCCCTGCGGAGCGGCAGAAGCGGATCGGCGACGTCATCCGCGTCGCCAGCGGCAACTTCCTCGAACAGTATGATTTCTTCGTCTATGGCTACTACGCCGCCTACATCGGCCGCGTGTTCTTCCCGTCCGGCAACCCGTTCGCGTCGCTGATGCTGTCGCTGGCGACGTTCGGCGTCGGTTTCCTGATGCGGCCGCTCGGCGCCATCTTCCTGGGAGCCTACATCGACCGGGTTGGCCGGCGGCGCGGCTTGATCGTGACGCTCGGGCTGATGGCGGTGGGCACGCTCAGCATCGCCGTCACGCCGGGCTACGCCAGCATCGGCGTCGCCGCGCCGCTGATCATCGTCGCGGGCCGGCTGCTGCAGGGCTTTTCCGCCGGGGCGGAGCTGGGCGGGGTGTCGGTGTACCTGGCCGAGATCGCCACGCCCGGCAACCGCGGCTTCTACTGCGCCTGGCAATCGAGCAGCCAGCAGGTCGCGGTGATGATCGCCGCCCTGATCGGCGTGGCGCTGACGGGGTCACTCACTGCCGAGCAGATGGGCAGCTTCGGCTGGCGGGTGCCGCTGCTGATCGGCTGCGCGATCATCCCGCTGATCCTGTGGCTGCGCCGCTCGCTGGACGAAACCGAGGCGTTCCGGCGGATGCAGCGCAAGCCGCACTCGGTGGCCGAGGTGGCCCGGCTGCTGGCGGCGAACTGGGGGCTGGTGCTGGTCGGCATGGGGCTATCGGTACTGACCACGACGACGTTCTACCTGATCACGGCCTACACCCCGACCTATGGGCGGGAGGCGCTGCACCTGGATGCGTTCGGCGTCTTGGTGGTGACCCTGCTGGTTGGGTTCAGCAACTTCGTCTGGTTGCCGGTGGGTGGGGCGATCAGCGACCGGATCGGGCGGTATCCGCTGCTGTTCCTGGTGCCGGTGGTGACCATCCTCACGGCCTATCCCTGCCTGACGTGGCTGGTGGCGGGGCCGAGCTTCGGCAAGCTGCTGGCGGTGGTGCTGCTGTTCTCCTCGTTCTTCGGGTTGTACAACGGTGCGATGATCCCGTTGCTGGCGGAGATCATGCCGCCGCAGGTCCGCACGGCCGGGTTCTCCCTGGCGTTCAGCCTGGCGACGGCGGTGTTCGGCGGGTTCACGCCGCTGGTGTCCACTGCGCTGATCGGGTGGACTGGGGACCGGGCCTCGCCGGCGTTGTGGCTGTCGTTCGCCGCGGCGGTCAGCCTGACGGCGGTGGTCCTGTCGCGCCGGACCGCTCCGGTGGTGGGACCGGCGGCGGCGATGACGTGAGGGGGCAGACATGGCCGCACGCTGGAGTCGGCACCACGCTAGAACTTTTCTGCCAGTCCTGTGAAAATGTCTGATTGACGTATATGCGTTGACAGAGCGGTCCCGGTCGGCGCCGATCAGGGTCGTACCCTGAAAAATCTACAATCAAATCCGTCAACGAAGTGGCTTTTTCGGGGAAGGTCTGGCTGAGGCGCCAACTTCCAGCGTTCCGTGCTGAGATGCTTCGAAAAGACTGCTGCCCGCCGGCGTTGGTGCAGGGATGCCCGGGCAGCCTGCCCTGATGGGGCGGGTATGTTCCGTCCATGCCGTTCGAGCAGGACGCTGGGCGGCGTCATCGCAGTCTCCAGGCCCGTTGCCGGGTCACGAATGGGTCGGCTGATGAGGCGGGACGGCTCCGGCGCGATGATATCACCGTCTGGGTGGACGAAGCAGCGCTGGCGGCGTTGCTGCGTGGATTATGCAGTTGAGCCTGGAGAGGCTGTCGAGCGATGTCAGCAAGATGCCTTCGGCGTCGGCGAGGCGCAGTTGATAATAGCCCGGAGATATTGCCTAATCCGAAACGATCTATGCCATTCTGGGCTCAAGGCGTACTTTTGGCATAGCTTACACCGCTGATGGGTTTGCAAACCATTGATGCAACAGCGCCAGGCCACGCCGCTGGATCAGGGTGACTGTAGCAGGGCGCCACGGTGCGATCCAACTGCACCAGAAACGCGAATGAACCCCGGTCCGGCGCTCGTTCACAGGTATATTCCCTGCTGTGAGGACGTACAGCACGGTGCAGCGGGATGCTGGCCGGTGTGCAGCATCGTTCCCGATATCGTGTTGCCTGCCAGGGGTCGCGAACGTTGCCAGCCCAGACTATCTTATGCTGCACTGCACAATAACGGCAGATCAGGCGGCACGGCCACGGTCGTCACGCCAACGGTCCACCTGGGAGGAACTCCAAACGCTACAACAGGAGTTTCGCATGACAGCTACACCCGCCCTTACTACCACCTCGGCCCGCGGCTTCACTGGCCTCGGGACGGTGCTGCACCATCTCCGCGTCCATTGGCAGCGCGCGAGAGCCGAGCGTTGGGAGATCGCCCGGATCACGCTGGAGCTGCAGGGCCACACCGACCGTCAACTGGCTGACCTTGGCCTGAGCCGTGCCGATATCCCCGACGTGGCGCGCGGGACGTTCCGAGCCGATTGAGGTTTGCGGCGGGCGTCATCTCCTCACCAGGAATGCCAGCTAGGCCACGCCGATGGGTGGTGGACAAGCGCGGCTGCGTGGTGGTCAAGACCAACGCTTACTCGGTGCCGGCCCGCGCGGGGATTTGGGTGGAGGCGCGGGTGCATCCCTTGCACGTCGAGGTCTGGCACGCGGGCCGCTGCATTGCCCGGCACGAGCACTGCCACAGCCGTCGCCAACAGGTGCTGGACCTCGACCACTACCTCAACGTGCTGGGCCACAAGCCCGGCGTCATGGCAGGGTCCAAGCCGCTGGGGCCCTCGGTCGGTACTTCGCAGACGGCTCGCAAGAGCGATGGCATCAGGCCGGCCGGCAGCCGGCGTAGCTCGGGCAGGCAGGTGTCGTCATCCCGTCCGCCTGCCCGGCTCAATCACAGCCCGCAAGCCGGCCAGTAGCCAAGGTGACGGTGCCGCTCGACAACGGAGCCGTCCACACCAGCCGGGCCATCAGGGCGGCGCTGGCAGCGCGGCCGTGGATCACTCGCCGCGTGGCTGTCAGCCTGCACCTCTGAACTGAACGACATCGAGCGAAGCTGGCGCGACCTCAAGCGGCAACCATCTCGCCCACGAGACGTTCAAGACCACAGCCGACCTCGGACGCGCCATCTGCGCCGCCAGCAAGACGCTCAACCAGGAACGCCAAAGGCCGTATCCGTGCGATGGGCTAAAAAGGGTTGCTTAGCTGAAAGGGATCGACATCCTGGAAGTAGTGTCCGCTGATGTATTTGATGATGTCCGCAACGGTGACAGCCTGCTTTAACACGTCATCTGAGAGTTCAACGTCAAAAGTTTCCTCAAGATACATCGCAAGCTTCAACCTGTCGAAGCTGCCCAGAGCCAAATCGCAAGTCAGCCGAGTTTCTGATGTGACCTTTTGATCTCCGGTATGGGTCGTCTGCTTTATAGCGAAAATAATCCTGTCGAGGATGGAGCCGTTGAGAGCGACTTGCATGTCACATTCCTCCTTCATCACGATGTCGTGATAGAAGCACTCTAGTCGCTCGTACTCAACGGATTAACCTGTGTGCTGACAAATCTTAATTGGCGATAACTTTTGTCATACAGGGCGTTGTTGCATGGATGCCGCTAGTGGCGCCGCAGCCAGGGGCAATGTAGGCGATTTGTTTGTTCTCTGATCCATGGATGTCCACCTTGCCGTTCCGCCTGGCTGCCGGGCTGGACTGGTTCAGCCGGCGGGTGCTGTCCTGGCGCGCCTTGATCACGCCCAAGGCTGGACCCTGCCTTGATGCGGTCGAAAGCGCTTGCCCGGCATGGCCAGCCGGACGCCCTCAACGCCGACCCGGCAAGCCAGCCC
>CAXTGN010000166.1:8352-9492 GCA_964243455.1 uncultured Acidobacteriaceae bacterium | reverse complement strand
CGAGATTGGGCACGGACGCATCCACGCAAAAAGGGCATGGGCGCAAATGTATTCGATAGCCAGGACGGTTCACAACCACCCGGTGCAAGCTACAGGCGGCCTTCGCGCTTTTGTGCAACCACCAGCCCGCGAGGGGTCGGCAGAAAGACACAGGACAGCAGACCTTCCGCCTCGAGCCGCTGCGCTGCTTCGCGCACGACCTGCAGATGCGTACTCGCGTCATGGAGCAACACAAGTCCCTGCGGGTTGATCTGCGGTAGGAAACGTCGAACCTCTGCTTCCCGGATCGGCATGTCACTGTCGGAGTACAGCAGGTCAATTCGCCCATCGACCCGCATTTCGAGTGAGGATTCATTGCGCAGGTCGATCCAGGATTCGAGGCCCGAGTCGGCGATCTTCTCACGAGCCGACTTGTAGACCACGGGGTCGAATTCACAGGAGATAATCCTGCCGAAGCCATTGGCACGCAGCCCCTCGGCAATCCACAGCGTCGAGACGCCGAGAAAGGACCCGGTCTCCACCACAAGCTCAGGTTTGATCGTGGTGGTTAGCGAGCGCAGAAACTCCAGTACCTCGACCTCGGCTGTCATGGAGTCGTACATGTGCCAGCGCTCCGGATGCGGGCACTCCGGCGTCGCGCGATGGTACTCCCCCAGGACGGCGCCGCCGCTCTTCGCGGCCTGGTCCATCACCTTGTATTCCTGCTTCGCCCAGCGCTTTCCAAACAAACCCATCTCCACAGTGTAGGTCGGGAGCACGCGCGAGTGGCAAAGTCACATCTCCGGGTGTAAGTGCCAATACAGACGATTCGATAAGGTCTGCCCACTCGTGGCACTATCAGGACGTGGATCTTTTGCAGAGGTTTTCCCCACGGAGGCTCGCCAATGCGGCAAGACTTTTGGCGCATGGTCGCCCTCGCTGTCTAGGGCTTGTAAGAGACATCGTCCGTGAGAAGAAGGGGATTGAAATTGGTGGCCCCAGTGCTGTGTTTCGCCGCTACTTAACTTTGCCCATCTACGAAGTAGTTGGCGAGCTGGACAACTGCGACTTCTCCCAGCACACCACATGGGCAGATCACTCGAAGACGTACAAGTTCAGTAAAGAGAAGCCTTGCGGGAGGACGTACTTCTGCGAAGGATC
>CAXTGN010000166.1:5855-8342 GCA_964243455.1 uncultured Acidobacteriaceae bacterium | reverse complement strand
CCCTTCCGGGCGAACGAATGTTGGCAAAGGATCCATAATAACCAGTAATCCTGTTATAACGAACGTCTTCTTCTTTCGTCCCACAACCTGGAACACCTGGCGAACCCTTTCAAGGGTTTGAAGGAATGGCAGAGAGTGGTCGTGCCAGGGGGACACCTGGTGATCGTCCTGCCTCATTACAAGCAGACCTTTGATCATCGGCGGTTTCCCACCACGGTCGAGCACATGCTTGAGGATTACAGAAACAGTGTCGGAGAAGATGATCTAACTCATGTGGACGAGGTGTTCGCCGCTCATCGATTGAATGACGGATCACGATCGGATGAGGAGTTGCGTGCTCTGCTGGAGAGCAATTACACCCATCGCATGATGCATCATCATGTCTTCGACGAAGCAAACAGCGGGGCCATGCTGGAAGCGGCGGGTTTCGACGTCCTTACAGTCGAAACACTGCCTCCGTTCCACATCATCCTCGTCGCCCGCTTGCCTGGGTAGCTTCAAGGCACTTCCTTTGAGACACCGTTCGTCCCTGCACGATTTCTGAACTCAGACAAGGAACTGTCTGCGCTAGTAGGATGAAGCCACATGCCGCCATCAGCCACGAGCGTTCCCGCCGTCACGCTTGCCGATATTGAGGCCGCGCGCGAGCGGTTGGGTACGGCAATCTATCGCACCCCCTGCGCGCGCTCCGAGACGCTTTCCCGGCAGACCGGTCAAAGCATCTTTCTCAAGCTCGAGAACCTGCAGATGACGGGCAGCTTTAAAGAGCGCGGGGCCCTGAACCGCATTGCCACGCTCACCCCGGAGCAGGCCAGAAAGGGTGTGGTCGCTGCGTCGGCCGGCAATCACGCCCAGGGTGTGGCCTACCACGCGACACGACGCGGTATCCGCTCGGTGATTGTCATGCCGTTGGCGACGCCGCTGGGCAAGGTGCAGGCGACACGTGGCTTCGGCGCGGAAGTGGTGCTGCACGGCGCGAACTACGACGAGGCCTGCGATGAGGCCACGCGCCGTTGCGAGGCGGAAGGTATGACCTTTATCCACCCGTTCGACGATCCGCTGGTGATTGCCGGTCAGGGCACCATCGGCCTGGAACTGCTGGAGCAGGTTGAAAATCTGGAAGCTGTCGTGGTGCCAATCGGAGGTGGCGGCCTCATCGGCGGCATCGCCTGTGCGCTGAAGGCGTCGCGCCCGGAAATCAAGGTAATCGGCGTGCAGACCTCACGGCTGCCGAGCATGCAACGCGCGATACGGGAGGGCCATCCCGTATCGCTGCAACCGGCAACAACCATTGCCGACGGCATCGCCGTGCGACGCGCGGGAGAGACCACACTGCCGCTGGTGCAGCGCTATGTCGATGAGATCGTGACGGTCGATGAGGACGAGATTGCCAGTGCCATCCTGACTCTGCTGGAGCGCGAAAAGACACTTGCCGAGGGCGCGGGGGCCACGGCACTGGCTGCGGTGCTGCAACGGCGCACAAGCCTGCCTGCCTTTACGCGCATCGCCGTCCTGGTGTGCGGAGGCAACATCGACGTGACGCTGCTCAGCCGCATCATCGAGCGCGGTCTCGTGCAGGACGGCCGGCTGATCCGGTTACGCATTCATCTGTTGGATCGACCGGGTGCGCTGGCAGATCTCACGCAGATGATTGCCCAACACCGCGCCAACATCGTGGATACGCTGCACAACCGCGCCTACTACGGCGTGAATCTCGGCGACACGGTGATCGATATCACCATGGAGACGCGTGGCCGTGAGCAGGTAGAGGAATTGCTGGAGGCACTGACTCAAGCCGGGTACCGGCACAGCCGTGTGCTTTGACGTCTGGTTCAGGTGCTTGAGACGGAACCCGGGCATGCATCCGATGGAACGAGACTTCCTGACGGATCTGGCGTCTGACTAAGCATCCTGCTATCGGAGTTCGTCCATGCTTTCTGTCACCCGCGTCCTGTTTGCTTCCTTGTTGTTGGCCGGCAGTATCACTGCCAGCGCCCATGGTCAGTTGGCTGTGTACGGCATGGGTTCGGGCGGCTTTCTGGGCTCAACAGTGAACAGCAGTGGGTTTTCATCCTGGGGTGGCACTGTTGGCGTCTATGACGACTTTTCCCGCTTCGGTCCGGTCAAGTTCGGGGTGGACGGGCGCTACTTTCACGATGTCAGCTCCAACGACAATGCTTACGGCAACGTGTTGCAGGGCGGCCTCGTTGGCCCGCGGCTTGCGCTGAAGTTGCCGCTGATTCCGATCATGCCCTACGTTCAGGGCGAGATCGGGGACATCAGGACCAACTATGGCACGCAGTCGAACAGGGTCAACAATTTCGGATACCAGATCCAGGGTGGTGTCGACTGGACGTTCTTCCCGCATCTTGACCTTCGTGCGGAATACGGTGGCGGGGAGATCAAAACCTATGGCAGCGGCTCTCACCAAAGCGTGCAAGAGGTGGGCCTGGGCCTGGTTGTGCGCTTCTTCTAGGGCGGCATCGC
>CAXTGN010000166.1:2513-5845 GCA_964243455.1 uncultured Acidobacteriaceae bacterium | reverse complement strand
CAGAGTGGACCTGGACAAGCAAATCTGGTCGGAGCAGGCGGAGAAAGCCGGGCCGCCGCTCCGGCCCAGTGACTTCGAAAGGCTACAGAATGGAGCGGACGATGCGGCGTATGAGTTCGGTCGTGGCACCGTAGACGAGATGCGACGTGAAGGGCCCTGCGTAGGACGCGGCGGGGTACTCGGCCAATGGCTTGGACAAACCCAGCGCCGGCACAGCCACCAGGTCGCCACCCACGAACAGCGCCGAGGCATACGTGGTGCCAAAGCCTGAGCGCACCAGCGACGAGTACTCGGCCAAGCCGCCGTAGAGGCCGCCGACGAGTGCCGCGTACATGTAGTGCACGACCGGGCCGCCCTTTTCGCGCTGCTCATGCGTCAGATGCTGGCCGCCCTGCGCGGTGCTTGCGAGGGCGTCCGCTGTCTTCATGGTGGCGTCTTCGCCGTCGCTTGCCTGCGACATTTGCTTTTGTTCTTCGGGAGTTTCCAGCTGCTTGGAGAGCGCGGAGCCAGGGCCTGCGCTCCACAGGTTCATCGTCCAGGCTGCTACCAGACCGCCTGCCACTCCTGCCAATACGCCTCGTACGGGGTGTTTTTGCGCCATGTTTGTCTTTACTCGGGTGAGCTAGGTTCCTCCCATGCGATGCCCCTACAACGGTATGGGGTGGCTGAAGACGAGGCTGTTGCCGCTGCGATAGCATGGGTCTCCGACAGGAGTTTCGATGACCTCTCGACGACAGTTCTTGCAAAAGGCCGGTGCCGCCGCCCTTTCAGCACGGTTTACGGCGAAGAGCTACGCGCAAATCGCCGGTTCCAATGAACGGGTCAACTTCGCCGTGATCGGCTTGAACAGCCGCGCGTACGCGCACCTTGCCTCCCTCCAGGCAAACCGCGCCAATGCTCGCATCACGCAGGTGTGCGATGTCGATACGGTCATTCTAGCCAAGTACGCCGGCGCAACCGAGAAGGTCACCGGCGGCAAGCCGCAGATGAAACAGGACTTTCGCAAGGTGCTCGCTTCCAGCGATGTGGACATCGTCACGATTGCTACGCCGGACCACTGGCATGCGCCGATGGCCATCCTTGCGCTCCAAGCCGGCAAGCATGTGTATGTGGAGAAGCCCTGCTCGCAGAACCCGCATGAGGGCAAGCTGCTGGTGGAGGCACAGAAGAAGTACGGCAAGCTGTGCCAGATGGGATCGCAGCAGCGTTCCTCGCCACACTCCATCGAGATCGTGGAAAAGATCCATAACGGCGCGATCGGCCGGGCGTACTGGGCGGAGACCTGGTACACCAACCGCCGTAAGCCCATTGGGGTTGGCAAGCCCGTAGCCGTGCCAGCCACGCTGGACTGGGATCTCTGGCAGGGTCCCGCGCCGCGCCGCGAGTACAAGGACAACGTTCACCCGTATAACTGGCACTGGTTCACCAACTGGGGCACAGGAGAGACGCTCAACAATGGCACGCATGAGGTTGACGTGGCATTATGGGCGCTGGGCGCGGGCTTTCCGACGGAGATCAGCGCATCGGGCGGCCGCTATGCGGCGCACGATGACTGGCAGTTCTACGACACGCTGGATGCAAGCTTCCGGTACCCGGACCAGCTGATCACCTGGAAAGGCGACTGCTGCAGCGGGAAGACCACCTTTGGGCGCGAGCGTGGAACATGCATTCACGGCACGGCGGGCAGCGTCATTCTCGACCGCGACGGCTATGAGGTATACGACCTCAAGGACAAGCTGGTGACCAGCTACAAGGTCCCGAACAAGCCGCAAACCTCTTCTACGGATCTTGTGGGGGCCGACACCATGACCGATGCGCACTTCGCGAACACCATCGCGGCCATTCGCACGGGCGAGCCTCTGCGGCAACCTGTAGCGCAGGGCAATGTGCCGGTGACGATGCTGCAGCTTTCGAACATCGCCTACTTCACGGGCCGGTCGCTCAAGACCGACCCAGCGACCTACGCCGTACTGAACGATCCGCAGGCAGAGGCGATGACGCGCCGCACCTATGAGAAGGGCTGGGAGCCGAAGGTCTAGGCAGTCTGGTTGGCCGTGGGGGTGGCGCTCGCGACGTAACCCATGCCTGCCAGCACGCCGCGCATGTAGGCGAAGCTCTCCACCATGCCGGGCATGGGATCGTCCGGCTTGATCTCGTACTCGAGGTCGACACAGCCGTTGTAGCGCATGGCGATGAGTTGCTCGAAGATAGCGCGGACGGGCATGACACCGTCTCCGACGGCCACCTGGCTCTCCTTCACGCTGCTCTCGGCCAGGTCTTTCATGTGGATGTCGAAGAGGCGCGGACCGGCTTTGCGGATCGCCTCGACGACGTCGGTGCCGGCACGCATCGTGTGGCCCACGTCGATGCAGCAGCCGATGCGCAGGTCCATCGAACCGACCGCGGCAAGGACGTCGAGCGGCGACTTCCACTCCTTGTCCTCGGGCCCGTGGTTGTGGATGGCGACGCGCACGTCGTACTGCTTGGCGAAGCGCTCCACGCGGGCCAGCGTGGTATGCGTGGGTGCACCGACGATGAGGGAGATCCCTGCGGCCTTGACGTACTCGAACTTCGGGCGCACGTCCTCGTCGTCGTCCTTGTTGAAATAGATGGTGCCCGCCGCGGTGAGAGTCATCCCTGCCGCGCGATACCCGTCTGCTCGCGTCTTTACCTGGTCCAGAGGGGTCATGGGCAGATGTACGTCCTTGAGGTTCAGGTACGGCGTCCTGAGCTGTTTCATCGCAGCGATCACGTGTGCCTGGTCCAATTGGCGCAGGCTGTAGCTTGCCACGCCGAGGCGTATGGGCGACGGCCTGGCTGTTTGTTTCGGGAGAGCGTTCTGCGCGAGCCCGGAGGTCTTCGCGGTGATACCGCCGACGAGCAGAGCACCACCGCAGCACACCTCGCGGCGCGTAAAGGGTTTGGACATGCCGAGGATGCTAGGAGCACGACAGGGTCGCTGTCCAGAGCCCCAACGCAAAAAGCGCCGGAGACATTCCGGCGCTTCATGGATCGATTGGTCTGACAGATCAGATCCGCATCGGCATGAGGATGTATCGGTAGCGAACGTCTTCGTTGCCATCCTCGGGGCGCATCTGGCCGGCGGACTGCGCGTCCTTGAACTCCATGCGAACCTCGCCGGTGTTGCCGATCGCCTTCAGGAACTCCACCAGATAGCTGGAGTTGAAGCCAACCACAAGCGGATCGTAGCTGTAGGGCGTCTCAATGACGTCCTCGGATTCGCCGGCATCGGTGGACTGCGCACTCAGCTTAAGCTCATTCTGTTCCAGGCGAATGCGGATGGCTCCCGAGCGCTCGTCGGCGAACTGCGC
>CAXTGN010000166.1:0-2503 GCA_964243455.1 uncultured Acidobacteriaceae bacterium | reverse complement strand
ACGCGCTGGATGCAGCCCATCAAGTCTTCCGAGCGCACGATGACGAACTTGTTGTTGTCGCGCGGCAGCACGGCCTCGTAGTTGGGGAATTGCCCGGTGAGCTTGCGGCTGGTCAGCACACGGCCGCCGATCCGGAAGAAGAGCGTCTGCTCATCGTCGGCGAAGTCGATGTGCTCTGCCTCGGTGTTGGACAGCAGGCCATTGAGCTCTGCCAAGGCCTTGCGTGGGATCAGGGTCTTTTTCTCGCCTGAAAGGCCTTCAAGATTCTCGTTCAGCTTCTCGATGTGCGCCAAGCGGTGACCGTCGGTGGCGACCATGGCCATGGACTCCGCCTTCAGCACCAGCAGCGCACCGTTGAGCGTGTAGCGGGATTCCTCGTTGGAGATCGCGAAAATGACCTTCGCGATCATGTTGCGCAGGGAGCCGGCAGCGATCTTGAAGCCAAGGCCCTGGGGAAACTCGGGCACCTGGGGGAAGTTTGCGCGCGCCATGCCGACCATCTTGGTGTTCGATCGCCCGGCACGGATCTGCACCCAGTGGTTGTCCATGAGCTTGATGGAGATGTCGCCCTCGGGCAGCAGGCGGATGTAGTCGTACAGCTTGCGTGCCGGGATAGTGCAGGCACCGGCCTTTTTCACCCGTGCGGGGCAGCTGGTCTTCAGCGACTGGTCGAGGTCGGTGGCAGTGATGGTCAGGCGCCCAGTACCGTCCTCTCCGGCTGTGGCCTCAAACAGGAAGTTCGACAGGATCGGGATCGTGGTTTTGCGTTCCACCACGGTCTGGGCGGCGGTGAGCTCGCGCAGCAGCTCCGCGCGAGAAACCGTGATCTCCAGGTTGCCAGTAGGCACTGCAGCGACATCGGGGGTGAGCGTAGCGGTAGACACGATCGAGTTTCTCCTGCGATTGCGTTGATTCTAGGCGACTGACGCGGGTTTGTGCAGATTTCTCAAGGTGTGGATTAGTACGGGGTCTTTGTGGGTTCCGCGTCGACGGCTGGAGAGTAAAGCTTCGTCGGCATGTGTGAGGGAAGGCTTCTAAAAAGACTATCTAAGAGTCTTCTTTCTCTCGTCGTATTCGTCGTTGTGCGTGGGTATCTGGATAAGGGGGCTAAAGTGCGCGCAGATCACACGTTAGTGGTAGTCCCGGAAATCCAAAAGGGGACGAAAGAGAAGAGCAAGCTCTGTACCGGCTGTACCTCGGCTCGGAAAAGGGCCCTGGATCTTCCCTCCTTGCACATGCCGGGGGACGGCGCGGCAAGGAAGAGGCACGAGCCATGTGAGAAATCGCTACCTAACCCGACATCTACGGGAGAATTTGACGATCTTTTGTCAACAGGTCCGAGGAGGACCCGTAGGAAAGCAGGATTGAAACCTGACGATGGCCTCCCTCCGACACCTTCCGGTGAAGCGAGGTTCTATGGGCTAGGGAGTGTGGAGAAGGGGTACCCTTCGTCGCGGCTAAGGGGAAAAGATGGCAAGGGTGTAAGAGGTCCCGGACAGAAGATTCGGTCTTCTTGCTACCGCGGCGCGGCGCGGCCCGCCCCTGGGGATCCCTTTCTTGCCTGGCGCGGAGATCAACGTCCATCGAGTGCCCGGGATAGGCACTAGAATCTCTCTACTACGTAGATAAGGATCGTTTGCTCCCGTGCAGAGGCCAAGTCGTGGAGGCTCGAGCGGCGTCATAGAGCAACGAGGTGTGAAGTACAGAGCAGCGGGCCAGGGAAGCCCGGTGGACAAAAGGGTCTGTCGCGCGACAGCCGAATGGCAGTTATCGTGTGATAACCGTCCGTTCCGGCCAAAGGGGCACTCTTTGCTGACCTGGAATGGCTCTAATAGCGGGAACGTCGTTGGCTGTCGCCGCCACGGCGATCAGGCCTGGACCCGCGGCCACGGTCCCCGGCGGGGCGTTCTTCAGGGATGCGATACCCTTCGGGGTACAGCACGACGAAGCGGCGAGGACCCTCGCCGGAGCTTGCGGTCTGCAGCCCCGATTCCTTGAGAAACAGATGCAGCATTCGTCGTTCGCGCGAGTTCATCGGAGCGAAGCTGTAGGGCCGTCCTGTTTCCTTTACGCTATCCATGGCCGTGTCGGCGGTGGTGCGGAGGGAACGTGCGCGGTCGGCCTTAAAACCCAGAGCGTCGAAGGAGATCCGGTCATGCTCTTCGGGGTCGAGGTCCAGCATCTTGGCTGCGATGTGCTCCAAAGCTCGCAGGAGTTCGCCTTCACGCTCCAGCAGAAGCTCCGCATCCGGACCCTTGCATTCAATGTAGATGTCTCGTCGCTCAAAGCCATCTGGATCGGCAGCGCCGGCTCCGGCTGTGATCCTGAAGCGAAACCGAAGACCACCGGTGGTGGTCAGCAGCGTCATGAAATGTGCAACGGTTTCGGCGGCTTGCGCCAGGTCTTGCATTTGGTCCCTCGGCCCACATCAGAACGGCGTTATGTGATGCGAAAAGCAGCAGAAAAAGGAGGCTCCAAGAGCAGTGTACCTTTCCGGCTAACG
>CAXTGN010000165.1:0-9505 GCA_964243455.1 uncultured Acidobacteriaceae bacterium | reverse complement strand
GGTTGCTCAGCGGCAACGTTTGCAGCCAGATGCGTCCAGGACCGGTAAGGGTCGCCAGAAAGATACCGTCCCCGCCGAAGAACATATTGCGGATGCCCTGGATGCGCGTGATGTTGAAGGCCACGTTGGCCTGAAAGGCCCCGACATGGCCGGGATGGACGCGCAGCGTCTCGCCGGCGCGCAGGTCGCGCACCACCACCTCGCCACTCAGCTCCAGCCACGCCGTGCCGTTGCCGGTGATCTTCTGCAGCAGGAAGCCGTCGCCGCCGAAGATGCCCGCCCCTAGTGACTGCTGAAAGCCGACACCGAGTTGGATTTGTGGCGTGGCGCAGAGGAAGCCGTGCCTGTGGATCAGGTACTCATGCCCGGGACTGACCTCGACCGGAAGAATGTGCCCGGGGATCTTGGTCGCGAAGGCGACCTCGCCCTGCGCACCCTGCGCCGTGTACTCGGTCATGAACAGCGTGCCACCACCCGCGATGCGCTTGATCGCTCCGATGAAACCGCCGCCACCGCCCAGCTGTGTGTGCGTGTTCATGACGATCGGCTGCGACATCCAGCTCAGCTCGCCAGCCTCCGAGATCACGCTTTCGCCGGGATCCAGCAGCAGCTCCAGAACGGGCATCGTTGAACCCACAATTCGACTTTGCATCGTCTTCAGCCTTTCCAGCCGCCCGTAGCGGCCCTGTGCAACAGCAAGATACTACGTTGTGGCTTTCGGCTCGGTTCCACGATCCCTGTTCTCTGTCTCGCTGTAGCCATTCCGGAGCGGAACAGAAGTGCCCCAGGTTCCGCAGCCGCCGGAGGCAGTTTCCCCTTGCAACTGTCTTCGCGGATCCTGTAACAAGCGTTTGTGTAGGTTGCAGAGGAGCAAAGGTCTTGGAGCACACAGCTGCCCCCGCCAGCGCGCCACAACGCTTGTTGTCCCTCGACGTCCTGCGCGGCCTGACGATCGCGGGCATGATCCTGGTCACCGATCCAGGCACGTATACCTCGGTCTACCCGCAGCTGCGTCATGCGCTCTGGAACGACCCCACGGCGACGGACCTGATCTTTCCCTGTTTTCTTGTCATGGTCGGCCTGTCCCTGACGCTCTCGTTTGCCGCGCGGCTCAACCGCGGAGTGACCCACGCCGCGCTGGCAAAGCACGCTCTCCGGCGCAGCCTTTGGCTGATCGGGATAGGCCTTGCGGTCAACGGCTTTCCGTCGTATCAGCTGCGGGAGCTGCGCCTGCCCGGTATCCTGCAGCGCATCGGCGTCTGCTACCTTCTCATCTCGCTCCTGTACCTCGCGCTGTACCGTCGTGGCGTCACGCGGCGCACGCGGCAGTTTGCGCTTGCGGGTGTGTGCGGGGGGCTGCTTGCGCTGTACTGGGCTTTGCTGAGGTTCTATCCGATCCCCGGCTTTGGCCCGGGGCGGCTAGATCCTCTGGGTACGCTGCCAGCCGTGCTGGACCGCGCCGTGTTTACTGTGCCGCACATGTTCCAGTGGGGTCTGAAGACGCCTGGGTACGGCATCACCTTCGATCCGGAGGGCCTTCTTTCCACCCTCGGCGCGCTCGCTACGGTCCTGGTGGGCGTGCTCGCCGGCGAAGAACTGCGCAACGGAGAGGATCGCCCACGGCAGTGCATCGCGCTCGCCTCAGCGGGCACCCTGCTCTGGCTCGCGAGCCTTGGCCTCAGGCACTGGATGCCGCTGAACAAACAGATTTACACGCCCACATTCGCGCTGTGGAGTGCCGGCCTCTCGTTGCTCGCCTTTGCCGCTCTCTTCTGGATCATCGACATCCGAGGCCTGCGCCGCGGCTGGACCTTGCCACTGATCTTTGGGACTAACGCCATCTTCGCCTTTGCGCTCTCGCAGTTCGTCACCTCGATGCTGCAGACGATGCACTTCCGCACAAGAGCCGGTCTCCAGGACCTGCACCACATCCTTTACGAGCAGATGTTCGCTGCCTGGCTCCCCGCGCTTCCAGCCTCGCTCGCCTATGCTGTCGCGATTGTGCTGCTGAATGCCGCGATCGTGTACCCGCTGTATCGCCGGCGCGTGTTTTTGCGGCTTTAGAGGTTGTGCGTACATCGTACGGAAAGTTCTTTATCTCGGATCCAACTGGTCCGAGATGAGGTATGCTCCTCATATCGGACCTTGATGGTCGTAGATCGGCTCGCGGCAGTGAGCGTGTGCGGCGCCCTTGTGGCCAGCGGCACCGCGGCCGTGCGCCTATGAGGATGTTTCATGAAGATGCAGGGAAACAAAGGAAACGGACGTACAGGCCGGAAGAAGGTCGCCCAGGCTGCCGTGCTCTCGGTTCTGGGTGCGGGTAGCGCAGCAGCGCAGGCGATCGCTCAGGATGGCGCTTACGCCCCCGACAGCACGGCGAGGGCCGCCGCGCAATCTCCATTGAGCTTCGCTCCAGAGGACGGCGCCCAGAGCGGCAGTGCAAGTGCCCAGGCCGTTCCGTCGGGCAGTCATCACTTCAGGATCCCCGCCGGCGACCTCACCACGGCGTTGGAAAGCTACCGTCGGACGACCGGGATCGAGGTCCACTCGGCGCTCCCTGCCGATAAGCTTACGGGCTTCCGCACGGCCGGCGTCCAGGGCGATCTCCCCGACACGCAGGCCCTGCACCTCCTGCTGGAAAAGACAGGGCTCGACGGCAGCTTCCCCGAGCCCGGCAAAATAGAGATCTCCATCCGCAGCGCGGAGCACGTCGAGGTCACTGCCTCCATGGCGCAGGTGGGCCTACAGCAGTTTCCGCAGTCGCTGGTCGACACGCCGCAGACGGTCAGCGTCGTGCCGCGGTACATCCTCAATGAGCAGGCCGATACCACGCTCCGCGACAGCCTGCGCAACGTGCCGGGCATCTCTATCGCGGCGGGTGAGGGCGGGGCCCAGGGTGACAGCTTCACGATCCGCGGCTTCAACGCTCGCAACGACATCTTCCTGGACGGCATCCGCGACTTCGGCTCCTACTATCGCGACAGCTTCGACTACGGGTCCGTGGATGTGCTCGAAGGGCCAGCTTCGGTGGAGTTTGGCCGCGGCTCCACGGGCGGCGTCGTGAATCAGGAGACCAAGTCCCCTGAGCTGACGCCCTTCATCGGCGGGAACTTTCAGTTCGGGACCGATGCCATGCGCCGCGGCACGATCGACATCGACCGCCCGATCGCAGCGATCCCCGGTGGCACCGCTTTCCGCATGAACGCCGCCGCAGAGGAGTCAGGCGTTGCCGCTCGCGACATCACCGAGACTCGCCGTTTTGGCGTGGCGCCTTCGCTCGCCTTCGGTCTGCGCACCAGGACGCGCGCGAACGTCTCCTACCTGCACGAGGGTGAAGACGATATCCCCGACTACGGCCTGCCGTACTTCGGTGCAGGAGTAGCCGCTGTGCCGCGCACAACGTATTACGGCATCGCGAGTGCGAATTACCTGCGCACCACACCCGATGTCCTGACCGCCCGTGTGGATCATGACTTCGGCCTGCATTTGACGCTGCGCAATACGTTCCGCTGGGGAAACTACGCGCGCGACTTCCGCATCACCGAGCCGCAGATCAACTCGGCAGCCAGTGTCCTCTACACCAACCCTGACGGTAAAAACGCCTATGAAGGCCCAACCACCGGCATCGCAGTTCGCTGCGCCGTTATGGCGACGCCCTCTACCTCGTGCTATCCGTTTAGCACGCCGCTGAGCCAGGTTTTCGTGAACCGCAATCAGATTGCTGGCCACTCGGTGGAAGACATCCTTTGGGATCAGATCAGTGCCACGGGTCGCTTCACCGTCGGCCACATTGCCAATAACGCCGTGGTGCTGGTGGAAGGCGGTCGGGAGCGCTCCAACCCAAACCGGCCAGCCTATAACCTGCCCTACGTCTCCGCGCTGAACCCGAGCCCCTACGACGCCTTCGCGCCGACGCAAATCTTTACCGGCGTCACCACACACGTGGCTTCGCAGAGCTACGGGGTCGACTTTCTCGATACGATCGAACTCACGCATTGGCTGGAGCTCTCCGGCGGCCTGCGGTTCGACTACTTCAGCACCACGTCGTACGCGCCCGCCAACCCCGGAGGCAAAACCCCCGCGGCCGCGGCCCTCTCAGAACGCCTCGACAAGCAACCCACTTATCGTGCGGCGGTCGTCGTCAAGCCCCGACCGGCAGGCAGTATCTACTTCGACTGGGGCACATCGTTCGATCCCGCAGCGGAATCGCTCTCGCTCAGCGGCAATAACGCGACCTCGCCGCCGGAGTACAACCAGACCTTCGAGGTGGGCGCCAAGTGGGGCTTTCTTCATGATCGCCTCAACCTGAACAGCAGCCTGTTCCGCACGGAAAAGCTCAATGCGCGCGAGACCGACCCGAACAACTCCAACAATGTGCTGAATGCCGGCAATCAACTCGTGCGCGGCGTGCAGGTGGGCGCACTCGGCCACCTGCCGTCCAGCTTCGACCTGATCCTTGGCTACGCTTATCTGGACGGCCGGGTCGAAAGCTCTGCACTGAATGCCTCGCCCTTTGCTGCGGTCAACACGGCCATGTGCACCTTCTACACAGGAGGCGCCAATCAGAACTGTGGCGCGGCTGTGCTCGACCCGCGCTTCAACACGGCACCGTTCTACATCAATCCGGCGGGCTTTCCGCTGGCCAACGTGCCAAAGAATTCCGGCAACCTCTGGGTCACGCACAGGCTCGTCTATCGCTTCACGGGAGGCTTCGGCGGCAGCTATGTGGGCGCACGCCGCGCCAGTTCTACGGCCGGTGTGGGCGTGTACGAGAGCCAAAGCGTGTTGGATCCATCGCTCGTGCCGGTGGCCTTCAAAGCCGTCCCCGGCTATACACTGCTGAACCTCATGGTGCAGCGCCCTATCACCGAGCGAATCAATCTGCAGGCCAACATCGGCAATCTCACCAATGCCTTTTTCATCGATCAGCCACACCCCGCACACCTCGTCCCGGGGGAAGGCCGAACCGCCCAGTTCGGGCTCAACTACAAGTTTTAGCTTTTCTTTCTTGTCACTCCCCGAACGGGAAACCTGCTGTTTGCCTCTGCACAGCAACGTTGCCATCCACACGAAAGCGCATGCACCATGCTGATTGCCATCCCACAGGTTTTCACCAAAGCCCAGGTCCGCGAGCTTCGCGCGGCGCTCAACGCAGCCGAGTGGGTGGACGGCCGCGTCACGGCCGGCCACCAGTCCGCACAGGCCAAGAACAACTCGCAGATTTCCGAGGAGCACCCCGTCGCCCGCCAGGTCGGTGAGGCCATCCTCAAAGCGCTCGGCACCCATCCGCTCTTTCGCTCCGCCGCCCTGCCGCTCAAGGTTTTCCCGCCGCTGTTTAACCGCTACGCGGGCGGCCAGACCTTTGGCACACACGTAGACAACAGCATCCGTACCCACGCCGCCAGCGGTGGCCGCATCCGCACCGATCTCTCCTGCACACTCTTCTTCTCCGAGCCCGACGAGTACGACGGTGGCGAGCTCATCGTGGAGGACACCTACGGCTCCAAGAGCGTCAAGCTGCCTGCCGGGGACATGATTCTTTACCCGTCCACCAGCCTGCACCATGTGACCGCTGTGACGCGAGGCGCTCGCGTTTCCAGCTTCTTCTGGCTGCAGAGCATGATCCGCGGGGATGCCCAACGCACGCTGCTCTTCGATCTCGACACGGCCATCCAACGCCTGGCTCCGTTGGAGGACGCAGCCGCCAGGCAAAGCACTGTTCAACTCACAGGGGTGTACCACAATCTTCTGCGCCAGTGGGCGGAGCTCTAGAACGCATTCCAGACGTGAAAAGCGTGCCAAAGGACGGCCGAGGCGTGCGATGTTGCGAGAAAGGCCGTTCTCGCCGAATAACGCGGTTAAGGACGCGTCTTTTTTGCAGGTTTTGTCGCATCCTAGGGACAGCGCATGGCCACTCTGTCCACTTCCTCCCCGGTTGCCGCACCCCCCGACCGCCTTCTCTCGCTCGACGTTTTGCGCGGGCTGACGATGGCATCCATGGTCCTGGTCAACGATCCCGGCTCGGGTGCAATCTACGCACAGCTCGATCATGCCGAGTGGAACGGCGCCACGTTCACGGACATGATCTTTCCATGCTTCCTTGTCATGGTCGGCATCTCGATGACGCTGTCGTTCGCTTCGCGTCTCAATCGTGGAGCAAATCACGGCACGCTGGCGCTGCATGCCGTGCGGCGTGGCGCCATGATCATCTTCATCGGGCTCCTGCTGAACATCGTCTTCAGCTGGAACTTTGCGCATATGCGCTACCCCGGCGTGCTGCAGCGCATTGGCCTCTGCTATACGCTGGCCTCGCTGTTATACCTTGCTCTGCCTGGGCCGGACACAGGCCATTGGCGTCGCACACGCGAAGCCGCGATTGCGAGCGTCGCCGTGTTCCTGCTGCTGCTGTACTGGGCGCTGTTGAAGCTGTATCCCACACCCGGCTTCGGTCCCGGGCACCTGGACACGTACATGAGCCTGCCTGCGGTCATCGACCGTGCTGTGTTCGGTACGCAGCATGTGTGGCGTGCTGCCGTGACACCGGGGCTCGGTCCCACCTACGATCCCGAGGGCCTGCTTTCCACCCTGCCCGCTCTTACGAACGTGCTGTTTGGCATCCTGGCCGGGGAGCAGCTGCGGTCCAAGCTGCCGCGTCGTGGGCAATGTGGCGTACTCGCGACCATGGGCACCACGTTGTGGCTGCTCGGGCTTGCGCTTAGCCATTGGCTGCCGTTGAACAAGAAGCTCTGGACGAGCAGCTTTGCGCTCTTTACCTCGGGCATTTCGATCCTTTGCCTGGCGGGCCTTCTTTACCTCGTCGATCTGCGCCGTGCGCGCCGTGGTTGGGGCTTTCTGCTCATCTTCGGCACGAACGCCATCCTCGCGTATGTGCTCGCGGATGTTGTCGGTTATGTCTTCGATCGTCTTCAGTTTCACGTCTCGGGTGTGGCGCGACCTTTGAGTCTGCACGGCCTCATCTTCCGCGACCTTTTCGCCTCCTGGTTGCCGCCCGAGATGGCTTCGCTTGGCTTTGCGCTCTTCTATGTCGGAGTGATTGGTCTGCTGGTGTATCCGTTGTATCGGAGGCGGATTTTTCTCAGGATCTGAGCTCCTGAACGACATGTGCGCAGAACGGAATCGCGTCCGGTGGATGTTCATAAGCTCGTCACAGCGGATGCCCTCCTCGCCCGCGCAGCGCATCCAAATTCCGTTATGGCAACCGCAACACCCGAAGCTCCCGAGTTCACATCCGCGCCCG
The DNA here is from genome assembly GCA_964243455.1 of uncultured Acidobacteriaceae bacterium. Taxonomy (GTDB): domain Bacteria; phylum Acidobacteriota; class Terriglobia; order Terriglobales; family Acidobacteriaceae; genus Granulicella. The sequence goes on along the minus strand of CAXTGN010000165.1, from coordinate 2,247 downwards.
TCCCTTCCGAAGTACGCCGGTCGTCCAACAAGCAACCCGCCCCGGAGTGGAAACGCGTTCTCGCCGAAGCACGCAAGCATTTCGGCATCAAGGGTTTCAGGCCAGGGCAGCGTGAAATCCTGGAGAGCGTCTTTGCGCGCAACGATGTCCTCGGCATTCTGCCGACAGGTGGCGGCAAGTCGCTGACGTATCAGTTGCCGGCCTTCTTCTTCGAGCATCCCGTGCTGGTCGTTTCGCCCTTGATTGCCCTTATGCAGGATCAACAGGAGCACGCGGCGGCGGCGTCCATCGTGGTGGATAAGATCGATTCCACCGTGAGCGCAAAAACGGCGCGACAGACAACGGAGCACATCGACGGCGGCACCTCGCAGCTCATCTACACAACACCGGAACAGCTCGAAAACGCGGATTTCCTTGCGGAATTGAAGCAAGCCGGAGGAGTTGGGCTGTTCGTGGTGGATGAAGCGCACTGCATTTCGCAATGGGGTCATGACTTCCGTCCTGCGTATCTCGGGCTTGGCATCGCAAGAGGGCAGCTCGGCAATCCGCCGGTGCTCGCCCTGACGGCAACAGCCACGCAGGAGGTCATCGACGAGATACAACAGGTGCTGCACATGCACGAGTCCGCTGTGGTCAACACGGGCACCGAGCGCACCAACCTGCATCTCGCGGTCATGCCCACAGTGAGCAATGATGCCAAGCTCGCGCGTATCGGCTCAATGCTGGAGAAAGAGGAAGGCACCGGCATCATCTACACCGCGAGCGTGCGCTCCGCAGATGAACTGCACACGTGGTTGAAGGACCATGGCGTCGCGGTGGGTCATTATCACGGCAAGATGAAGACCAAGGAACGCGAGCAGGTGCAGGAAGAGTTTATGCGCGGCGAACACAAGGTCATGATCGCGACTAAGGCCTTCGGTCTCGGCATTGACAAGCAGGATATTCGGTTCGTCTATCACTATGAATTTCCTGACTCGCTGGAGACCTATGCGCAGGAGGCGGGTCGAGCCGGTCGTGATGGCAAACCGTCCAAAGCGGTATTGCTGTACCGCCTCGAAGATAAGCGCATTCAGACGTATTTTCTTGCGGGCCGCTACCCTCATGCCTCGGAGGTGAGCGCCGTGCTGGAGGTGCTTGCGCTGGGGCGCATGTTGCCCTACGTGGAAGCGAAACAGAAGGCCGCTGCGGCATCAGCGGAAGCGGGCACAGAGGCCAGAGAGACCGAAGATGCAGCGGCTCTGACGAATCCTGCCCAGGTGCTGGCCAAGTACCCCACACCGCCCTCAAGAGAAGAGATGCAAGCCGCAGCAAACACCCCGGAAGGCATTCAAGCGCAGGCGGCTTCTGTCAGTGAGCTTCTGCATGACTCAAAGGGAAAGACGCTGAATGTAAGCACGATCGCCGAGTACGCAGACGTAGGGCAGAAGCGCACGCAGGTGATTTTGTACATGCTTGCCGAAGAAGGTCTTGTGACGCGACGGGGCAGCGGCTACCGGTTGAATGTCACCACTCCGCCGAGCGAAGACGACATCACCGCGCTCCTGAAGACGTATGAGGAGCGTGCCGAGCGCGACAAGCAACACCTGGCCGACATGATGCATTACGCCGAAACCGCCGGGTGCCGGACGCAGATCCTTCGACAGTATTTTGGTGAAGACCTGGGTGAGCCATGTGGCCGATGCGATAGCTGCGAGCGGGGTCTGGACGCCGATCGGCACTTGAGAGAGGCGGATGAAGTGCACCGGAAGACGCGCAGACTACGGCAACCCAAGCAGCCGGACACCGCGCCCGATCCTTCCACGGGCACACACGATGCCCACGGAACAACGGTCATCCAAACGGTGCATGGTGCCATTCACACGACCGCTCCGGAGACTATCGTTCACTCCGAACCTGAAAAGTTCAAGCGGGGCGTTCGCGTGCGACACCAGCGGTTCGGCATCGGCGAGGTGAAGGACATCCACGGAAAGACCGCACTGGTTCGCTTCCTGAAGCAGGGAGAAAAGAAGCTCTTGGTGGACTTTCTGGAGACTGCCTGATCAGCGCTTGCCAGCGGCCAGGTTTGCGGCGACGGTTTCGGCCAGGACCGTCGCTGCCCCCGTCCAGGCGAGCCCTGGATAGCGCTCGTTGTCTAGGTGCTGATCGATTTTCGCCAGACCGCTGAACATGTTATCGATGTACTGCATGCCCTGCCAGACGGGGTAGAGTTCGTCGCTCTTGGGGGTCAGAGTTCGCACTACGTTGATC
>CAXTGN010000164.1:6297-9527 GCA_964243455.1 uncultured Acidobacteriaceae bacterium | reverse complement strand
TTTGCGTCCAGCTCCATGAGCGCGGGGTGTTCGGCGCTGACGCTGCTGAACTACGGTTCGAAGGACCATGGCCTGCACAGGGTATTGGGGCGCTTTGAGGATGTAGCTGCAGTGGCCGAGGCTACAGCGATGGGCCTCTATCTTGGAACCGCTAAGAAAGCGGCCCGACCGTTGTGGAAGGGCAAGCAGCGGATGCTGTTCATGGCTGTCGCGATCGGATTTGGCATTATTGCCCCGGCTGTTCTGAGGCGCAGCAAAAGCAAGATCGTGCGTGAAGCATTGGCCCCGGTGCTGACCATTGCGGGAAGCGTTGCGCTGAAGTGGTCCGTGACCTATGCAGGGCAGGAATCGTCGTTGGATCCGGAGATGGCGAACTTCAACGGGGAAACCATAGACGGCAAATCCTATTGGGGACCCAAGGCACCGAACGCGGCCCAGGTTCCGGCGACCGAGGGAGCTACGGCAAGTTTCTAATGCCTAGTCTTCCCGATCTTTCGCACCGGACCGTCGTTCTCCTACGGTGTGCCTCTGCTCTAGGCCAGGGTGGTGGCACTTGCCGACGAGGTGCTGCTGACCTCTGCCTGCCGGGAGCCTGACGAATCGGAAGTCTGGGACCATTCGGCTTGGCCACGAGGGAGAAAGACGCTCACAATCGTGCCGTGGCTTTCTGGATCGGTGCTGGACGCCAGATCAATCGTCCCGCCGTGCTTCTCGATGATCCCTTTCGACACCCAGAGGCCAAGGCCCGTGCCGGCTTCTCCTTTGGTGCTGAAGAAAGGCTGGAACAGCTGCCGCTGAATCTCCGGGGTCACGCCAGCGCCGTTGTCCTCAACGGTGACCAGGATGCCGGAACGACGAGCGGCTGCAGGGTTCGCGGGATCGATCCCGGAGGCAGCACGCGTCCGGAGGGTCACGACCTCACCGCGCGGCGACGCTTCAGCCGCGTTGGTAAGCAGATTGGTGAAGACCTGACGAAGCTCGGCGGGAAAGCCGGACACAACGGCGGGCTGTTCAAGGTCGGCCTTGATGCGCACGCCGATGTCTTTGAAGCGTCGCTCGAGCAGCACCAGAACGCTGCCGAGAAGGCTGGAGACGTCCAGGGCGACCGCGGTTCGGGACTCGCGATACATACCCAGCAGGGCGCGACTGATCTGGGTGGCGCGACTTAGCTCGCCCTGGGCCATATCCAGGAAGCGTATGTTTTCCTCGGGCGTCGAGCCGGTCTTCATGAGGTAGAGCAGGTTAGCAACGGAGTCGAGCGGGTTGTGGATCTCATGCGCGATGGTGGCCGCGAGGCGCCCTGCAACGGCCAGCTTTTCCGAGGCGAGCAGGGCGGATTGCGTGCGGCGCTGCTGCGTGCTGTCACGCAGCACAAGAACGATCCCGGCCAGATCGCCATTCCGCTCGTAGATGGGGGCGCCACTTTCGTCAACCGTTAACTCGCTGCCGTCCGGGCGGCGAAGTAAGAACGCCTCGCTGGGAGCGATGGTGCGGAGTTCGCGACGGACGACGGCGATGGGCGATTCTGCGGCCTGATGACTGGCTTCGCCTTCGAGAGCAAAGACCTGCTCGAAGCGTTGATTACGAGCCTCGGCCAGAGGACAACCGCTGAGACGCTCGGCGGCAGGGTTCATAAGCTCGATACGACCATCCAGATCGCAGACGACCACGGCTTCTCCCAGAGAGATCAGGATCGCGCGAAGGCGCTGCTCCGAGTCATATGTCGCCTGTGCATGCTTGCGGAGAGCACTCAGAGTCTGCTGAAAGGCATGGCTGACATCGTGAAGCTGGTTGTAGGCGAAGATGCCAATCAGAAGCCCGGCGATGAGGGTTGTGCCGACGAGAGCTTCGACAGTGTGTTGTAGTTCGCGATGCCATGTGTCCACGGCCAGATTGCGACGCTGCGTCTGGTCAGCCGTGATGCCTTTGATGATGCCGCGCATGGCATCCATCCGACCTTTAGCACGGAGATTCAAGCCTGGGTCACGTGTTTCGCTGCCGGCCTGTACCGAAGAGATAATCGGCTCCGCGATGGTCCGCACCCATTGGAGATGCTGAGCGCGGACGCTATCCAGGGATGCCGTGTCAGCTGCCTGGTTTACCAGTCCGTCATGCAGCTTGCGGATGCTTGAACGAAGGGGCTCGGCCGCGTATTCGTATGTCTGCAGGAAGATCTGGTTTCCGGTGATCTGGTAGGCGCGGAGACCTGTCTCTTCATCGACCATGTAAGCCGTGATAAGGGTGGCCGTCTCGATGTTGGCGTCGGCGAGCTGAATGTGCGCCACGGCGCGTTGCGCATCCAGCACCTGCCAGGCAAGCGCCGCAGCTACAAGCGCAAGGGCGACGATGGGCAGGAGCAAGGTACGGCGAAGAGCGCGATTGAGTTGGTTCAGATTCAAAGGCGTAGCCTGATTACTGTTCGAACAAACTGTCCAATTTTTCGAGAAGAGCCGGAGCGCCCTCGCCCTTCGTCATATAGATGTCAACCAGCCCTGTGATGTCCGCCGGCAGACCAACATAAGCGGAGAGCAGCAGGATCGGAATCTCGGGTTTTTCGGCTCGCATGCAAGCGGCAATCTCGCCTCCGTGCATGCCCGGCATCGAGTAATCCAGAACAACCGCCTCGATCGGTTCTGTACGAAAAAGGCTCAAACCTGAGGGGCCATCCGGCGCCGTGATGACCTTGTACCCGGAACGTTCCAGCAGCAACCGGCGTACTTCCAGACCGATGTGCTCGTCATCGACGCAGAGCACGAGGTGGCCTGTATCCGGCATGCAACTCTCCTTATGAGCCCAACAGCTTGGCAGAAGAATACCATTCTGCGGTCAACGCTCCAGGGAACGAAGGTGGTACAGCGCTCACCTTTCAGTAACGTTACTTCAGTCGTCCTCACCCTCGTACGGCCAAGAGAGAAGGGCCGGTAGCAGCGGGAAGTACAGCGCGAGCACAATGCGATGCGCGCCATTCCCGGCGGCGATGGCTCCCTCGGCGTAGGCCCGCATCTGAGGCGCGTACTTCTGCCGCTCGTCGGCGAGAAAACGATCCCGCGTGCGTCCACCGAGTTCGCTGGTTTTATAGTCCACGATCCAGAGATGGGTAGAATCGTCCCCCCATCGGCCTTGAGCGCTGCCCAAAAAGGTCCGGTCGGCGCGTAAGAAAGCGTTTTCGGTTGAAAGGCCGGATGGCAGGACGGCTTCGTTGCGAGCGCTTGTCCGGGGCGAGAGCAGCC
>CAXTGN010000164.1:4968-6287 GCA_964243455.1 uncultured Acidobacteriaceae bacterium | reverse complement strand
ACCATCGGCGTCCCCGAGAGTGGACCTGAGCGCGGTGAGCACTCGACTGGATTCCGTAGCGGCTTGCGTTGGGGAGAGCCCCTCGCTGCGAAGTGTTGCCTGCAATCGAGGGTGCCAGGACAGGAGTTCCCTCCGGAGCTCGGCGAGAGATTGCCCCCCGGCCAGACGAGTCGAGAGAAGGTAGAGAAAGCGATGTACGACGTTTCCAAAGGCTCGCGCCACGAAGGAGCCCTCCGGGCGCGCGAAACTGGCCTCCGTACGCAGGCTGCTGGCGGGCGGGTATGGCCATCGCGGCGCCTCGCCTGCGTGCAAATGCACGTGCGGGTCGAAGCTGAGGGGTAAACGTCGAAGGACAGAGGTACGGTCGGGTCTGGCGAAGGCTTCGCTGGGACTTGTGTCAGCGGCCGCTGCGAGCGCGAGCGGGGCGGAAGGGGATGGCGCGGAGAGGGGAACGACTTCTGCGTGATCCTGCGACAGTACCTGGAGTTCCACTTCGAGAACTGACCTGGCCGCCGGCCATGCGGCCGCGAGCAAGCTGTCGGAACGTCGTGGGACTTTCAGGGAGTCGTCAGCCGCGCGGGAGACGGTTGCGAAGAGGTGCAACTCCTCACGAGCGCGCGTACATGCGACATAGAAGAGGCGTTTTGCCTCCGCCTCCTCCCGCTGGCCCTGGCGCCGGTTCAGCCAGGTGGAGAGCCGGGAGCTCTTCTCGCCTTTGCCGCTGATCGGCGCGAGCAGAAATTCGGAGGAGCCCTGTTCGTTGTTGAATTCAAGCCACTTCAGAAATTCTTGTTCTCTCCGGCCGGAGCCGCGGTGCAGAGCGGGGATCAGAACGAGATCCCACTCGAGACCTTTTGCCTTGTGAATGGTCATGAGCTCCACCGGTGCATCCGGGGCGCTGGGTTCGGCATAAAGGGTCCGCAATCGACGGGTCAGTAGGCTGAGGCTGAACATCTCGGGGCCGTTTTCCAGCTTGTGAAGTAAGTCCAGGAAGCGACGTGCGTTGTGTTTTGCGTGCTGTTGCAGGGCGCCGTCGCCGCCCAGAGTGCGCCAGGTTCGCTCAATGTGGGTGCCCAGTGAGGAACGGCCCGATGTTGCCTGGGCCTGGGCGAGGATGGACCAGGTGCGCTGGAGCAGATGTTGCCCCTGAGGATTGAGGTGGTGAGCACGAGTGGTGATAAGGAAGGAAACGGTGGCCTTGAGATCGGCTTCCGGGCCATCGCCTGTGAGCGCGAGCAGATCGCCGAGGCTGAGACCGCAGATGGGAGAACGAAGGACGGAGAGCCAGGCGACCCGATCGGAGGCGTCCATCAACGCCC
>CAXTGN010000164.1:0-4958 GCA_964243455.1 uncultured Acidobacteriaceae bacterium | reverse complement strand
GCAAGCAGATCGAGGATCTCAGGACGCTAACTGAGAGCTTCAATATCCACCGCGCGAAAGGGAAGCGGACCTGAACCCCGATCCTCGTGAAACTCCTGGATGACCGATGCGAGATGGGACCGGCTCCGGGCGAGCACCGCAATCCGGGGTGGCCGGCATGGCTCCCCGCCATCGGCAGGGCGTGTCGGCCACTTATATAGAAAGGTCTCGATGATGGACCGAATCTCGTGAGCGTATCCCCCTGGCGAGGCATGATCGGACGATGCGCCGCGGTGTGATGCAGAGGATGCGTTGGGCAGAGCTTCTTCTGCCGCGTGCCAGTACAGCGCCGGTCTACCTGCTGCGGAACGGGTAGGTGTCGCGGGAGTGAAGGGAACATTGACGGAGTCTGGAGTAAGCGAAGCGTCATCGAGCGCAGGCAAAATCTGGCTGAAGGTGGTGTTGAACGCCTCCACCAGAGAAGCCTGGGAGCGGAAATTGGCATGGAGACGAAGAGGACCTATCGTGAGGTGCCCGAAGCGGCGGTCTTCCATCACGCGACGAAAGCGTTCTACGCGGGCCTGGCGGAACTCGTAAATCGACTGCTTGGGGTCGCCGACGAGGAAGAGGGTCTGCGTTGCGCCGTCCCAGGACGCCGTGAGCGCTTCCAGCAGTTCGTACTGTCCAGCCGAGGTGTCCTGCATTTCGTCGACCAGCAGGTGTTTGAGTCGCCCGATTGAGGTCGAGAGGATGTCACTGGTACCCGCATCGGAGCGGATGAGGGCCTTTGCCGTAAGAGCGACCTCCGAGAAGTCGCAGGTATGGCGCTCCGCAAACACGATCTGCAGTTCCAGAAGGGCCTGGCGAAGGACGCGGCACAGAGCCTTGACGGCCTGCCACTGGTCTTCGGGGAAGTCGGGCTCGGGAAGCTCGCTGAGTTGCTGGATCGCTTTGCGGAGACCAGGATGCAATTGCTCCCGGTCCTGGAAGGCGCCGATGAGGTCTTTTGTTTGCTGCTGCTCTGCCTTCGACGCTTCGAACCTCAGGGTGTTTTTCGCCATGCCAGCTCGCCAGCTTCCGTCTTTGGTGAGCAGCAATTTCGCGAGGCAGACCCAGTGGTCCAGGTCACCGGCGGAGGTTGTGGGAGCCTGGGGGCGCCCCTCGCACAGGGCAATGGGGGAGAGATCGCCGTTATACCCAGGGCAGGAGCTGAGCGAATGACCGAGGCTGGCGAGCCTCTTCAGGAGATCGGGGCCGATCAGGTCTGCGGTGGCGACGAGTTCCTGGCCGATGAGACGCTGCAGGGTCTCATCGAGGCGTGGGCGTATCTCCTCGTCCAACGCCTGATCGGTGAGCTTTTCGGTCTTGAGGGGCACGAGTTCTCCCCATTGCTCTCGCTGGCGGAGCATGTCGGCCAGCAGTCTTCGCACATCCAGAGGTTGCGCATCGCGACGCAGGAGCAGCTTTTCGAGGTCTTCTGTAAGGACCGGGTCCTTGCCGCCCATGTGCAAAAGGGTGCGCTCGGCGGCGAGTTCGTAGAGCGGTCCGGGGTCGTCTGTAGGACTGTAGCGGCCACCCGCACCGGCGACCAGGGGCATGCTGCCGGCGAGCTCGGCGCAGAAGCTGTCGATTGTGCGGATGTTAAGTTGCTGAGGGTTTTCGAGCAAACGCCATCCCAGGGCGCGGTCGCGGGCAAGGGCTGCCGCAGCAAGCTGGCGGGTGGTGATCTCGAAGGCGCCTGCCCTGGCCGGGAGGGACTTGCCGGCCTGAGTCGCGGAGAGCTGTTCGAGGATGCGGCGTCGCATTTCGCCGTCAGCTTTGCGGGTGAACGTGATGGCGAGCACATCGCCGGGCTGCTCGACCTCGCCCTCTGCGAGAAGTTTGAGGTAGCGCTGGATCAGGAGACCGGTCTTGCCGGACCCGGCAGGGGCCTCGACGATCCAGGAGTGATGGATATCCAAGGCCGCGTTGCGTTCTGCGGCGTCTGGGACGGGCGCAACGTCGAGCTCAGGAACCTGCAACAGTGTGGGTGTTTGAGTCTCACGATCTTCGAGGTCCAGCACGGTCTCGAACAGCAGGGGCATCTGGAGGAGCTTAGCCAAGCGCTTCCTCCTCGACGGTTTCGTCCGTGTCCTCCGCCTGCTCGAGGAGAGTTTCGGGATCGAGTCGGCAAAGCGTGCGATGGGCGCAGTACTGACAGGTGTGAGGAGATGCACGCGTTCGTTTCGCTTATTGAGAAACGGGCCTGCAGGTTCGGACAGGCTGATCCAGCCCATCTTCTCGCCGGGCCGGATCTGGGCGAAGGCGATGCCCTTTATTGATTCTGGATCGGCCGCGAGCGCGTACGCGGGCAGCTGCGGCGCGTGAGGGCGCTCTTCGAGCCAATGCTTGCTGGAAAGGTCGTAGGAGGTCTTGTAGTCGACAAAGACCTTCCCACCCGCGACTTCATCGATCCTATCCGGTCGAATGCTGAGCCGAATGGGGCCCAGCGTCAGCAGCTGTTTCTGTTCCTGAGCGAGGACCGTAAAGGCCGGTCGCTGCATCTCGTGCTCTTCAAGCCAGCGGATGAGCAGTCTGGCGAAACGACGCTTGAGGATGTTCAGGTAGCGCTCGGCCCAGGTGTCCCCCGCCGCAGGAGAGAGACGGTGGAGAGCGAAGCCTTCCTCAACCGCCTGCTTCACTGTTGCACGGCGCTGCTCTGGGGAGAGCTCCTTCAGAGCCGAGCTGCTGCCGAGCTGCTGCCACAGGATTTCCAGGATTTTGTGAAGAAGGCTGCCGCTCTCGCGAGGATCGATGCCCAAGGAACGAGGAGAGGCCTGATCGGCACCCAGGCGATAAGTGGCAAAGGCGTGGAATCCGCACGCCGCCTGGAGGCGAAGAACGTCGACGCCGCCGCGAACCTCTGCGCTGGTGAGCAGGGGCATGGTTTCGGGGTCCACAAGCCGTTCCATAGCAACGGGCTCACGTGGCAACTCAGGGGTAAGGACGTCTGTTGGCTGTTTGTAGTTGAAGTAGAGATCGGTGGACAGGGCTGTGAGTTGTGATTTGCCTTCGGCGATGTCCAGCGGTGCCAGGAGAAACACGGATCCGGAGCGATGAACGAGGCTTTCGAGAGAGCGACGGGCCTGTTGGAAGGCCTGTGCAGGATCTCCAATCCCTACGCTGCGCTGGAGCGCTTGCGAGAGTAGAGGATGTCGCCGTTCGATCCTGGGAAGGTTCTCCTCAGTGGCATCAAGGTGGACGACAAGGTCGAAGGTGAGCGCATCGGCCTCTGCAAGCGTAAGGACCTGTACGGGTGCATCCAGGTTGATCGCGGGAGTCGCGATATTGACGGCCTCTGCGGAAAGAAGATCCAGCAGTGCGGAAAAGCTCACGGCAGCGCCGTCGAATTGCAGCGTCGCCAGGGAATCGAGAAGACCTTCCCAGGTCTGAAGTGTCTGGTACTCGAGCGGTGAGAGAGGGCGAGAGCCGGGCCACCCAACGGCATGCAGGAGCTTGCGGATCTGCTCGGTCCAGTCGTCGGCCGACCGCTGGGTTTTGACCAGCCCCGCCTGGCGAGCGGTCTGAGCCAGGGTGCGAAGCTCCCCAAAGGAAGCTTGAGTGGCACCATCGGGCTTTGGTCTTGGCAGCAGAGCGGTGAACGCAGCCAGGTCCAGGGAACCTCGCAATGCGGGGACTTGCTTGTGGGACCGTACGTCAAAGCGGGCGCGGGCCTCTGAGGAGTCGCGCGTAGAGACAAAGGGCGACAGAAGCAGCTGGCCGATGCGCTCCAGAGGCAAAGGTGAGACCGTCCAACGCAGAAGGTCGAGAGCGTCGGCCACCAGCGGGACGGTACGAAGGGGAGGGGGCGTGGAGAAGTACCACGGGGTAGACGACAGGTCGGTGAAGACAGATTCCAACTCCGGCGCCAGGAGCTCGCGAAAGAGCCGATCCAGCTCGGGTCGGTACTCCTGAACGGTGGGGCAGATCAGGCCAACGCGCGGTCCTTCATCGGGTCTGGAATTTACCGTCTCAGCCATCAGGCGCACAGCAAATCGTAGTTGCTGATGTGCGTCGGGAAACTCTACAGCTTCGCGAGTTGCACCCGGCAATTGCTGGAATGTGTGCTGGCGGACGGCGATGCCAGACGCTGAAAGTGTGTCCAGGAGATGCGCCTGCGACGGAGTAAGCTGCTGAAACCCGATGAGATGGAGCGTCTCCGGTACTCCGGGGATCCGCGATCGTAGATGAAAGGCCAATGCGTCGTCCAGTAAAGCAGGGGCGAGGAGACGATCGCGGTTGCAGCGCTCACGGAAGAGATGAAGCCAATGTGCGAAAGCGCGGGCATCCGCAGTGTCCGCCGAGGAGCGCACGCGGTCGACGAGACGGAAGGCGGCGGCGCGTTGCAGGGCGGAGCTGGCTAACTTTGCCAGGTCCTGGAGGCCAGAGGGTGCGACGGTTGCGCCGGGCAGGTGGCCGGCGACAATGCCCGTCCAGAGGTGTGCCTCCTGCAAGCGATTGAGCAGCAAACGGTCGTCCAGACCTTCAACGAGGAGCGTGGACCAGAGCTGCGACGTCCATTCATGCCAGGCCCACGGACCAGCCTCGGCGGCGGATGAGGCAGACTGCCTGCCCAGACGCCTGCGCCACAGGCGAGCCGCATGAGAGTGAGGAAACAGCAGTGTCTCGCCCGCGGCGTGCAAAGCAGAGAGGCCAGAAGTGTCGAGCGACGAAATCACTGATTCTTTTATAAACCGTTGTTCACCTAATCTTCGCCTTCGAGATGTGGGACGGACGTGGAAAACCGGACGGGCAGGTCGGGGTCGAGGCGGATGAGCAGAAGCATACCCGGGATGACCAGCGCGGGAACCGCCATAGCGAGCCGCAGCGAGCCCGTATGCGTGGAGATCATGCCCATAAGCCAGGGGAACAGGGCCGCGCCCAGTCCGGAGACGGCAAGCAGGGTCCCGGCGATGCGGGGTTGCACAGGATGCCTAAGG
>CAXTGN010000163.1:1666-9532 GCA_964243455.1 uncultured Acidobacteriaceae bacterium | reverse complement strand
AAGGCAATATCTGGTGAAAAGACAGCGTCGCGGTCCTCGCCGACTCGTCAATCTTGAAGACCGGAATCGTCGTGTATGTGCAGGCAGGATGCCCGGCCGTGCCGCACGCCACACCGGACGGGAACTGCCGGTCATCGCCGTTATCCATCAAGCCCAGCGAGAAAACACCGGCCGAATTGCTCGAGAAGAGCGAGGGAAAGTGCTGGGCATAATTCCAATCCGTTGGATCGGTGCCGTTGATCAGCGTGAAGTCTCCTTCCTCGCCCAGATGCCAAAGGATGTTGCCGGACCCTGCGCCGTTCTCATAATCGACCTTGACTACCCAGTTCTGATGGCGCATCGAGATGATCAGATTGCCATCTGTCGGCGAGTACAGAACGGTGTTGGTGTGCGTCCAGTCCGGAAAGTTCCAAGGGTGGCGATTGACGTCGAGGTGATCGAATTCGTCCCAGACCCATACCGGGTTCAGGTTCTGGTCCAGATCGATCACGACATCGCCCAGGACCTGCGTCGTCCCAGGATAGCCAGTGAGGTCTGTGAATGGGCGGATAGTATTCGACAACACGAGCCAGTGTCCATTGGGAAGGGGGGCAATGTCGTGATGAAACTGCTGCAGGGTGAGATTGTAACCAGCAGCCTGAAGCTTCTGCGACAGCGAGGCCGTCGTGAGTTCTTGAATCGTGTTTCCCGCCAGATCGATCTCGCGAATGGCCTTGACGTCGGCTGCAGGCGAGGTCGGCGTCGTGAGATTGAACGCTGAGCCCTCCCCAATCGTGACCAGGAAGTCGCCATTGGTCATGAGCTTCGCACCCTCGATGTCGTAGCTTCCCGGATCTCCGGGCAGTGCGTAGCTCCAAAGAACGTTGCCCTGCAGGTCAGATACGACAAGGGAGAAATACGCGCCATTGCTGACCGATAGCTGCTCCACCCCGGACTGCGGCGTCATGCCCGCAGTGACGGTACCCGAAAGACTGGGCTGGAACTCCGGGGCGCCTGCGTTGAAGGTATGATCCGCATCCGCCACGGAGCTTCCATTCGACAACGCAACGCTCGCCCGCATGTGATACAGGGTGTTCGGCAGCATGCCTGCCACGTAAAGACTAACCGTTCCCGCAGCGGCCGCCGACTTCGTCCAGGTTTGACGCCCATAGGCGGTTGTTGTACCGAAGCTCACGGTGACTGTGCCCGGGTACGGCAGCGTGAGGCTGTACATCGCCACCTGGGGATTTGACGTCGAGCTTACGCTGCCCGCAGACAGCGCCGCTGCGTTCCCTGTAAGGCTAACAGTCTGTGAGGTTCCCGCAGGGACATTGCTGAATCCCAGGTTCAGCGTGGCCGCCTGCGGGGTGCTCCCTGAGGCAACAAGCGGGGCGTACGTGACGGTCACAGCACAGCTTGCACCCGCGCTCAGGTTCGTTCCGCAGGTCGAGCCCAAAGCCACGGAGTAACTGGAATCTCCAGTCACTCGAGGCGTCAAACGCAAGCTGTTCGCCGTAGGGTTGGTGACCGTGACCACTTGACTGCTGACCGAAGATCCTACGAGCGTATTGCCGAAGTCGTACGAGCCACCGCTCAGTGTGGCTCCCGCTTGGGGAACTGTCACCGGACCGGAACCAAAACCGCATCCGGCCAGCAGAAAGGAAACACCGAAAACGAGCACCAGCAAGAACCGCATGAGTGTGCCTCTTTTGACTTGTTTGCGTGCTTACCGCTCAAGACGCTGCTTTCGCATGCCGAGTTTCAGCGCAGCTTCCAATCGCTCAAGCCCGCTTCTCTACTCGGTCGTACGGTGAAAGATCAAGGGTCCGAGATCGTTCTCTTACCATGCTGATTCTTTCCCGCATCGGTACATCGGTCCTTTACACGACCGCCAGCCCCTACCATTCAGGAGCATGGATCACAACAACGGCGCACTTCCTGCAGCCACGCAGCGCTTCAACACCATCGACGTTCTGCGCGGCCTCTCGATTCTCGCCGTAGTCCTGCACCACACAATGCTGCGGCTTCTCTTTGCGGGCTATCCAATGCGGCATCGCATCCCGCCTATGCTCGAGCGCACGCTTTTCTGGAACGGACAAAACGGCGTTACCGTTTTCTTTGCCATTTCCGGCTTTCTGATTACGCTCACGTCGCTGCGCCGCTTTGGTGGCCTTACTGCCATGAAGCCGCGCATCTTCTACCGCATCCGCTTTGCTCGCATTGGACCTTTGCTTTTGCTTGTCGTGGGTGTGCTCACAGTATTGGCCCTCACGCATGCAGAGGGCTTCCAGTTCACCCACAAGAGCGCCGCCCTCTGGCGCGCCGTGCTGGCCGCTCTCACCTTTCATCTCAACTGGCTGGAAGCCCGCTACGGTTGGCTTCCCGCGAACTGGGACGTCCTCTGGTCGCTGTCGATTGAAGAAATGTTTTATCTCTTTTTTCCGCTGGTCTGCCTCCTGTGTCTGGGCTTCCGGAAAGGAATGCTCCTCTTTCTCTTCGTCCTCTTCGCGTTCGTCGCCATGGGCCCCTTCGCACGCAGCGTCTGGACAGTCAATGAGATCTGGCAGGAGAAGACCTATCTTGGCGGCATGGACGGCATCGCCCTTGGCTGTCTCACCGCGTTGCTCACCGACGTACTATCCAAGCGCAATGCAGGCATATGGCCCGATACCCACAAACGCCTGCTTCTCGGCCTGCAGCTTACCGGCGCCGTGGCTCTCGTGATCATCGCCCTGGGTCCCCGCTGGTTCTGGAAATTGATTCACACAAAATACGAGATCTACGGCACAGAGATCGCCTTCGCCACCTGCCTCGTCATGCTGGGCAGCGTCCTCCGTCAACCGACAGCTTCGCGCAACGTCCTCTCCCGCCTCACCGCGCCCATCCGCTGGTACGGACGCCACAGCTATGAAATCTATCTCACCCACGAGTTCCTCGTCATCGGTGTGGTCTCCCTCTTTCTTCACCTCCACCCCAACCCACTCGGCGACAAACTCGCCGTCTATCAGCCACCCCTCGCGCACATGGCCCTGTGGTTCCTTACGGTGCTCGCGCTAACAGCACCCCTCGGCTGGCTGCTCGCCCGCTTCTTCTCCGAGCCCCTCAACCGCAAACTCCGCGGCGCAAAACAGCCGCAGTCCACCCGCATGCTGGAAAGCGTCCAAAGCGAAACAGCGGCTGCCAGCCACACAGGAATGCGGCCCTCATCGAGCTCAGAGCAGACAGTTCTTGATCGAGAACAAGGGTGCTCTCACACATCACACCATCCCACCGGCGGCTAAGAGGTTGTTACGCACGAAACGACTGAATGGCACCCACTAGCGATCGGCTCAACAGCATTCGGCAGAATGTGGCATCTTGCGTAACAGGACTCTAAAAGGAGGCGGAGATGCCTGGTTCGTTCGCTGGAAAGGTCGCGTTAGTCACAGGCGGTACCGCAGGAATTGGAAGAGCTACGGCGGCGTTGTTCGCCAGTGCGGGCGCGCACGTCGTACTTGCCGGGAGAAGGCCTGAAAGGGGCAGGCACGCTGAGGAAGGGCCAAGGGCCGAAGGCGGGAGTGTCTTCTATGTCCAGACCGATGTTTCCGACTCCACTCAGGTCGCGGCCTGCGTACAAGCGACCGTAGCTCGGTTTGGCCGACTGGACTACGCCTTCAACAATGCCGCTGCAATCAGCAAGGTAGGTCGCACAGGGGACTTCACCGAGGAAGACTTTGATATCGAAGTCGCGATGAACCTCAAGAGCGTCTGGCTTTGCATGAAGGCAGAGCTGGAGCAGATGCAGAAACAAGACCTCCCTGGAGGAGCCATTGTCAATGCCTCGTCGATTAATGGTCTAGGAGGAGCACGGGGCGCCGCCCTCTACTCCATGTCGAAAGCAGGAATTCTTGCGCTGACGAAAGCGCCGCGCAAGAGTATGCGTCGTCAGGCATCCGCATCAACGCCCTGGTTGCGGGCGGTTTCGATACAGAACTGCTGAGAGCAGGTCTGAGTCAGATGGTGGGAAGTGATCCTGCACAGATTGAAGCAGCCCTCACCGGCTACGCAGGGCTTGTCCCCTTAGGAAGGGTAGGACGTCCCCAAGAGGCGGCCGAGGCTGCGCTCTGGCTCTTCAGCGACGCGGCCTCCTACGTTACGGGACAATCTATGATCGTTGACGGAGGGATGACGGCATGGGCTCGTTAGGGCCCTCATCCGGACTTGGAAAGGAGGCTACACGGATGTCGATCGAGTCCGCTGAAGATCTTGCAGGCATGCAGCTTGCAGGAGAAATTACACGAGCAGTACTGAATGCGATGAAGGCCGCTGTTCGGCCCGGCATTACCACCCGCGAACTTGATGAGGTTGGGGCTACTGTAATGCGAAGTCGGGGAGCGCGATCGGCCCCAAAGCTGGTATATGCTTTCCCTGGTGAAAATTCCATCAGCGTGAATGAAGAGGTCGTTCACGGCATTCCAGGTAAGCGCAAATTGAGTTCCGGGGGATCTGGTGAAGCTGGACGTTACCGTCGAGATTCATGGACTTATGGCCGATGCCTGCGAGACAGTGGGCGTTGGGTCGATCACACAGGAAAGCAAACGGCTCATGGATTGTGCATTGAATGCTTTCCAAGCTGGACTATCCGCGGTGCGTCCGGGCGCGCGTGCGTTTGACATTGGGAAAGCAATTTCTAGAACCGTCAACACTGCCGGCTATTCAGTGGTGAGCAATCTAGCGGGCCACGGGATTGGCCGAACGATTCATGAAAAACCTACTATCCCGAACAATTTCGACCGGCGCTGCTCTGACATCCTCACGGAAGGGCTTGTCTTCACGATCGAGCCGATGATCGCTATCGGAGGCTCTAGAACCGTGACGTTGAAAGACGGCTGGACTGTCCGTACGAGAGACAAATCACGATCCGCGCATTATGAACATACCGTTCTTGTCACCCGCAATGGAGCCCAACTCCTTACTGTGTAGTGCATGCTCAGAAGAAAGATCGGCGCACCCGACCTGTTGTGCTCTGGCGCCTCATATTACGTCCGAAGCCAGCTTGCGCTTTTTGATGAGTCCTCCTAAGCGCGCATCTCGTCAGTCACCCCTAGGCCGACTCGTCCTACACAAGTCTTTGAGAAGTAAGAGTGGTCGGCAGATCTCCACATCACTGCTCGTTTCGCATCGTAGTTCCTCGATCATTCGTTTGCCTGATTTACTTCATCTGCTGCCATTATTTCCTGTGACGGCACGGCCTTTCCGTTCATCTTTTCCTCCGAGGTTTTTTTGCTCTACTCAGCACGTCGATTGCACAGTCTTATTGCGGCAGCATCCCTGGCCTTCGCCACACAAGGCGCCGGGCAAGCGCCGGTCGTCACACGCGACATCCCTTACACCAACGACGCGACTGGATCCTACCTCGCTGACCTTTACCAGCCAACCGCACCCGGAACACACCCCGCACTTGTCATGATTCATGGCGGCAGCTGGCGCTCGGGTCACAAATCCGAGCTGCGCAAGCTCAGCACGGACCTTGCCGCCCATGGCTACGCCTGCTTCTCCATCGACTACGACACGCACAAGCACTCCTTTCCCATCTCCTGGCAGGAGTCCCGCGCCGCGGTCGTCTTTCTTCGCAGTCACGCCGTCGAGTACAACATCGACCCCACCCGCATCGCCGCCCTTGGCACATCCGCCGGTGGCCAGCTCGCTGCCCTCCTGGCCGTTGCCCCCGAGGGCCCCGCTCCTACGAGTCTCCCGGGCATCCAGCCTGCAGCACCCACCACACCGGCTCCCGAGAAGCTTTCCGTAGCGGCGGCTGTGCTCTTCAACGGCGGCTACGACGCCCACACCCGCTCCTGGGTCCTACGCCGCTACCTCGGCGGCTCCTGTGAACAGGTCCCGGACGTCTGCAACGATGCCTCTCCCGGCTTCCACATTCACCCTGACGCTCCGCCCATCTTCGTCGGCCACGGTACCCACGACCGCCTCATCCCTTACTCACAGGCCACCACCTTCATCAGCCTCCTCCAGGCTGCCCACGACCCCGTTACGCCGTTCCCCGCGGCAGGTGCTGGCCACAGCTACTGGCGCAATCGCCACTGGTACGGAAAAAATCTCATAGCCGCCGAGACCTTCCTCTCCCAAAGCCTTCCAACACCTTGACCGGTCTCAGGCTCTGGAGCGCCCGTCTACGCTCGCCTGTCTTTCTGTTTGTCATGTCCCAAACAGGAACCTTCTAGCAGCCTCCAGTCATCTCCGGTCCTTTTCGCTCTTTCTTCGCCAACGAAGTAAACTCAGCTTCCGGGTCACCGGTCTTTTTGCCCCACTTCCCCAAATCCTCCATGCATCCAACCTCCCACGAGGCCCCCACGATATGCCGACATCCCGCTTCGCCGAGCAAGCTCGAGTTCCCCTCCCAGGCAGTGATCGCAAACCGTTCAGTGCCGAAGGCAATCTCCGGCTCCCCTTCGCAACCCCTGACAAAACCTCCGTCCAGGTCACCCCCAAAGGCGAACACGTCACCGTCTCCGTGCTGGTGCGCCGCAAGAGCCCCATCGATACCGAAAACCTTGGGGCGCAACGCCTGACGCACGAAGAGTTCGAAACCCAGCACGGTGCCGATCCCGGCTCCGTCGAGCTCATCAAGGCCTTCGCCGCGGAGTACCAACTCCAGGTCGAGCCAGATCTGCAGCCCGCTCGCGCCACAGTTCAGCTCACCGGATCCATCACAAACCTGGAAAAGGCTTTCGGCACACAGATCGACTCCCATGCCACAAAAGAAGGCGAGCTCCGCATCCGACAGGGCCCGCTCACGGTTCCGCAGGAACTCGCACCGCACATCCGCGCCGCGCTCGGCCTCGACAACCGTCCGCAGGCCAAGCCTCACTTTCGCGTAGCCCGACCCAATGCAACCAACACCTCCTATACCCCGGTCCAGGTAGCCCAGGCCTACGGGTTCCCGCAGATCAGCGCCGCTGGCCAGACTATCGGCATCATCGAGCTCGGCGGCGGCTTTGAGACCTCCGACATCGAAACCTACTTCCGCGGTCTCAACCTCACACCGCCCACCGTAACCGCGATATCTGTGGACAAAGCCAAGAACGTGCCCGGCGCAGATCCCAGTGGGGCCGACGGCGAGGTCCTCCTTGATATCGAGGTCGCCGGCGCAGTCGCCCCCGGTTCAGCGCTCGCCGTCTACTTCGCGCCCAACACCGACCAGGGCTTCCTCGACGCCATCACCACCGCCGTTCACGACACCTCCCGCAAGCCCTCCGTCATCTCCATCTCCTGGGGCGGCCCCGAATCCTCCTGGACCCAGCAGTCGCTCACCTCCATGGACGAGGCCTGCCAGGCAGCGGCAACTCTCGGCATCTCCATTACCGTTGCTGCCGGCGATAACGGCTCAACCGACGGCGTTACCGACGGCGCCAACCACGTCGATTTTCCCGCTTCCAGCCCGCACGTCCTCGCCTGCGGCGGCACCAGTCTCCGTGCCTCCGGCAGCAACATTTCCAGTGAAACTGTCTGGAACGAAACGGCCGCCAACGAAGGCGCGACCGGCGGCGGTGTCTCCGACGTCTTCGCCAAACCCACATGGCAGGCCAATGCGAACGTCCCTGCGCCAACCGCCATTGCCGGCGGCCGTGGCGTCCCCGACGTTGCCGCCGATGCCGACCCCGCCACTGGCTATTCGGTCCTTGTCGATGGCCAGGCCTCGGTCATCGGCGGCACCAGCGCCGTCGCTCCGCTCTGGGCGGGCCTCATCGCCCTCGCCAACGCGCAAAACAGCACTTCAGCCGGCTTTCTCAACCCAGCCCTCTACGCCGCGACGGAGGACTCCACCTTTCACGACATCACCTCGGGTAATAACGGCGCCTTCGATGCGGCAAGAGGATGGGATCCCTGCAC
>CAXTGN010000163.1:0-1656 GCA_964243455.1 uncultured Acidobacteriaceae bacterium | reverse complement strand
ACAGGCCTTGGCTCGCCAATCGGCACCGCTGTTGCAAGTGCTCTGAAAGGCACCACGACGAGCACTCCAACCGCACCCACGGCCCCAACAAACTCTGGCCCTGGTCACAAGAAACACCACCACCACGGTTGAACCTCGACGCAAAACCCGCTTCGGCAATAACCGAGCGGGTTTTCGTTTCGTCGCAGCCGGTAGCTTTCCCGCCTCAATCCGCCGACAATCAACGCATGCCACCTCTGCGCGATGAGGAACTGGTGCGGATCGTTGACGCCTCGCTCGCGGCCGCCACCTCGCGCGCCCGCACAGCGGACGGGGGCTCCTGGCTGGCTTGTCATCCCGGATGCACGCCCTGCTGCCACGGAGTCTTTCGCATCTCCGCGCTGGACGCAGACCGGCTTCGCTCCGCCCTCGCAAATCTCCGCGCCTTGGACAGTGCGCGTGCAGACGCCATTCAGACCCGCGCACAATCTCTCATCGATACACTCAGTCCCACGTTTCCGGGGGACGTCTCTACCGGCGTCCTCAATCCCGAGGAAGACTTCAACTGGGACACGTTCGCCGATCTGCCCGAAACCGACGCACCCTGCCCTGTGCTCGACCCCGAGACAGGCCGCTGCGAACTCTACGCCGGTCGTCCACTGACCTGCCGTGTGTTCGGGCCTCCTGTACGGAACGAGTCGGGCATCGGCATGTGCGAGCTCTGCTACATCGGAGCCACCGACGCACAGATATTTCACGGCGAAATGCACCTCGCCCACCACGACTTCGAAGCCGAACTCAATCAAACGTATCCCCCGGAAGAAACCCTCATCATCTGGGCGGTACGTCGCAATGCCCACTTATAGGCCCATCAAACCTTCTCGCTCCCGGATGACATTCGTCATCCCCGGTTCCTGACAGCTGGCACTCCAATCGCCGCTTCTACCCGCCCATACTTCTGATATCGGCAAACAGGAGCGAAACATGAGTGCCCATTCTTCATCCACCACCGCAGCCACAGCCCCCGCTGCCGAACTCACAGGCGTCAGCAAGCGCTACCGCAATAACATCCTCGCCCTCGACAACCTATCTGTGTCCCTCCATCATGGCGAGGTCGTTGCGCTACTCGGCCCCAATGGCGCTGGAAAATCCACTGTGGTCAAGCTCCTCATGGGCCTTGCAGCAGCGACGCACGGCCAGGTCCGCATCTTCGGCCAGGACCCTCGACACGCCACCACACGCCTGCGCACCGGGGTCATGCTCCAAGTCGGCAGGGCTCCTGAAACCCTTCGCGTCCGCGAACACATCGATCTTTTTCGGGGCTACTACCCCGCACCACTCCCCACCCCGGAGATCGTCCGCATCGCAGGCCTTTCCGGACTCGAGGAGCGGTTTTTTGGCCAGCTCTCCGGTGGCCAGAAGCAGCGCGTTCTCTTCGCCCTCGCCCTCGCCGGAGACCCGGACCTCGTCTTTCTCGACGAACCCACCGTCGGTCTCGACATCGAAGCGCGCCGTTGCATGTGGGACGAAATCCGAGGTCTCGCCGCCCGCGGAAAGACTGTCCTGCTCACAACGCATTACCTCGAAGAAGCCGATGCCCTCGCCTCGCGCATCGTGGTCATCAACAAGGGCCAGCTCGTTTGCGAAGGCACGCCCGCACAGGTAAAGGCTCATGCG
>CAXTGN010000162.1:9226-9554 GCA_964243455.1 uncultured Acidobacteriaceae bacterium | reverse complement strand
GCCGAGGCACCCGAGGCGATGATTAGCGTGCGCGTCTTGATGGTCTCGCTGCCCATGTTCAGCTCATAGGGCGTCTTGGTGAGCTCGACCGAAGCCAGGTGGCCCATACGGATCTCCGCGCCAAAGCGACTGGCCTGTTCCTTCATGTTCTCGATGAGCTGAGGCCCTTGAATGCCCTCCGGCCAGCCTGGGAAGTTCTCCACCAGAGTCGTCATGGAGAGCTGGCCGCCGGGTTCGTGACCCTCGATGACGACGGGTTTGAGGTTGGCGCGCGCAGCGTAGATGGCGGCAGTAAGGCCCGAGCAGCCGGAACCCAGAATCACAAGAT
>CAXTGN010000162.1:8548-9216 GCA_964243455.1 uncultured Acidobacteriaceae bacterium | reverse complement strand
TCGCGAACATTCTCATCAGACATAGCTAAGGTTTGATTGTAGCGAGAGCGCTTCGGATGCAACTGCCGAATCCGCCAGGTGGTCGTGGTGCAGTTTGATTCAGGGGCGGGTTACTCAGCCTCGAAGACGAAACTCTCAACCGTTCGGCCTACCCACCGGACCATAGCGAGCATCCCGTCAACTTCCATTCTGCCGCCCCTCTTGGTGCGAGTGAGTGTGCTGCTGCTGATGCCGAGCTCCGCACCAACCTGCGCCCACGACAGTCCCCGAGAGCGGCGCCGGGCGTCCATCGCTTCGTAGAGCGCGTAGGCGTTGAATCTGCCCGGAGACGTCAACCTCATGGCCGCCATGCTCTCAGGCTCTTAGCAGAGGCGCAAGTCTCTTACGACCGCAGCGCGAGTGACCCGTTGGGCAAACTGCGCCAATACCCGTTCGGTAGGGTTTTAGCGGCTCGTGACGTCGTCGTTCTGGCCTGTAGGATTCACCTATGGCGAATCTTGTTTTGGTCTATGGAATGCGGATGCTACCGGCAGACGAGGTGGCAGGGGTACAGGCCGCGCCCGTTCAGCTGAAAAATGGCAACGATGCTCAGGTCATGATGCACATCCTGGAGGGCAGCCGCGAACAGATCGAGGCGCAGTTGAAGCACTCGGTGGAAGCGTTCTTCG
>CAXTGN010000162.1:333-8538 GCA_964243455.1 uncultured Acidobacteriaceae bacterium | reverse complement strand
CTGGGCTCCCGTGCCCCGCTCTGCCGCCGCAAACCGCCGAAGATGCCCCAAACGTTGCATGGAGCTTCGGCCGCCTGAAGCACCTCCGCACACTCCTGCACTTCGTCCTGTTTTGCGACGAAGAAGGGAGTGGAGGCAAGCGAAGCGGTGCACGGACACAAGCCAACACTCTGGACTCAGATTCTGCTCGGGTTTCTGCTGTTCTGTTCAGGACGAACAGCCCCGGCTCAGATCGCCATTTCGGACAGCGCGATCACAGGGGAAATCCGATCGCTCGCCAGCCACGCGGCAGTGATCTTCGTCGGACAGATCACTTCGATCCAGCGACGGGCGAGTGTCGTCGAAGTGGCGTTCCGGGTTGAACAGTCTGTGAACGGGGCTCCCGGTCAGAAGTACGTCATGCGCGAATGGGCAGGCTTGTGGCCTCCCGGTCAGGCGCGTTACGCCGTTGGTCAGCGGGTTCTTGCGTTCGTTCACGGGGGCAGCGCCGCCGGGTTTTCCTCTCCGGTTCACGGTCCCGAAGGCCTGATCCCCGTAGTCGTTCAGGGCGCAAACGCCCCCGAGTTACTGGATATACGCAGGGTCGCGGCCTCGGTCGTTCGCCCCGTAGGCACCCCGTTGCCCTCCGAGCGAAACGGGGCCATCCCGCTCCCCGAGGTTCTGGCATTTCTTGCTCTGGGCGGTGCTCACTACACTGCGGACCTTACCCGGTTGCCGGTGCCTTTTCGCGCCCATCCACCGGCTGCCATGCAGCCACCCATCGGCCCAGGCGGACTCCGCTCCAAGCCCGTAAGCACCCCACAGGATCCAAGCCGCACAGCGCGTGCCACGGGGAGCCTTGCCCATGCCGTCCGGTAAGCCATTCTCCATTCCAGGATTTCGGTTCGGTCGCTTCCTTACGTTGCTTCTGCTGTCCCTGCTTGGGCCTTCCGCAGACGCAGGCACTCCCCGGTTTCTTGCAGGGCAGGGCTGGGGAAATTACCCGGGGACGGTTGCTCTCTGGAACACGAGTACCTTGCTGTACTACACCGATGCTGGGCCCCTCAGTGCCACGGTCTCTCATGCGCAGGCCGATAGCATGGTGTCGGCGGCCGCGGCTGTGTGGAACGTGCCGACTTCCAGCATTTCCCTGGCGCAGGGCGGCATTTTGGCCGAAGATGTCAGCGCATCCGATGTGGTCTTTGACGGCCAGCAGTTTACCTTTCCGCCCGATGTACAGATTGCCAATGAAGGTAATGTCCCGGTTGCGGTCATCTACGACGCGGACGGCAGTTTGATCGATCTGCTGCTTGGGGACGATGCAAGCGACCCGGATGCCTGCGGGGGGAACGCAGTCGTCGGTGACATCGATGACATTCATCAGGACGACGTGACGCTGCGTCACGCCACGCTGATCCTGAACGGCCGCTGTGTCAGTTCGTCACAGCAATCATTGACACAGATGCAGTACCAACTGGCGCGCGCCTTTGGTCGCATCCTGGGGCTGTCCTGGTCGCAGGTGAACGACAACGTGTTCACCGCGCAAGCGACCGTGACACCCCACCAGATCGCGTACTGGCCCTTGATGCACCCCATCGACGTGATCTGTGCGAACAACACCTACCAGTGCATGAGCAGTCCGTTCACCTTACGGCCAGATGACCTGAATACACTCGCGCAGCTTTATCCCGTTTACGAGGGAGCCGTGCCCTCAGGGAAACAGGCCACCAGCGACGATGCTCTGTTTCTGAGGGGCGTCCTCTACTTCCCAACCGGACAGGGCATGGATTGGGTCAACATTACGACCCGCCGCAACAACAATGGCATTGCGGAAGACTGGCAGACCGTTTCCGCCATCACCGGCAGCATGTATCTGCAACAAATGGCTACACCGCTCGATAGCGCGGCAACGAGCCCGGGTATCAGCGATCCCTTTTTTGAAGGGTACTTCCTGTTCAGGCGCGTGCCTCTGGATGAAACCTCGGATGTCTTCTTTGAAACAGAAGCGATCAATCCGCTCTACACAGGAGATTCTGCTGTAGGACCGTATGTGCGCCCGCCTGCGTCTCCGTCCGGCTCACCCGTCACAACGGTGGACTGGTCCGCAAGGTCCAACGGCGACGGTCCCGTAAACGCCTTTCTCACTGCCACTGATGCAGCTTCCAGCTGCGATACAGGCCAGGATGGTGCGGAGTCCGCGCCGACCGGAGTCGATCCAAGCGGGTGGCAGTCCGGTCTGCTCTGCAGCTGGGGCCACAGCTCCTGGTGGAACATCCCAGTCGCTGCCGGCCATAGCTGGACCCTGGAGGTCACGGCTACCGATGAGACCGGGGCCACAACCGTGAACAAGGCTCTGCCGGCAATCGGTATGTGGAATGCCGGAGACGCCCCGGGCCTGCCCCCAACTGTGGCAAGCCAGCCCGCGTCCTTCAACTCCATGGCGCTCGGCATGACGCAAGTTGCCATGGATGCGCCCGACAGCGATCAGGCCTATCGCGTCTCTATAACCGATCAGTTCGGTGCCGGTCGACCCGACTTCACCTATGTCGCCCGCGTTCTTTACGCAAGCACGGTAACTCCCAACGTGGTCGGAACGAGTGGAGGACAGATCGTCATCACCGGCATGGGCTTTCGTCAGGGGAACCAAGTGCTGATCAACGGCGCGGCTGCGCAGGTACTGAGCTGGACCGCAACGCAGATCGTCGCCGAGGCTCCGACGCTGGATGCAACCGGGGCGACGGTTGGAACCGCGGTCTCCGTGGCCGTGTCCGACACCGAGACCGGGGGCATGGCATCCATCCCGAACGCCATCAGCTATGTCGCACTGCCGAATCTGCTGAAGCAGGTTTCTGCGCCTGACGCATTGGAAACGGGTGTCGCCGCACCTGTTGTCTTCGCGTTGCGGGTGACGGCCAGCGATGGTGTCACCCCGGTCGCCAATGCCCAGGTAAGTTTTTCCGTCCCCGCCGGGACGGCTGGATTCACCGTGTGCCAGGGCGCCGCGTTATGCACCGTCATCGCGGACGCCACAGGCCTCGTTCAAACCTCTGTCACAGGCGGCGCTGCAGGATCGGTGACCTTGATGGCGACGGAGTTGAGCGGCGGAGCGACGGTGCAGGTGGTCCTCGACAACACGAATCCGGTACGCTCGGTGCTGCTCGATCAAACGCAGCAGTACCTGGCTGCGGGAGCAAGTGGAACCTGGTCACTGCATCTCCGGGCCTTGCAGGACGCCTCCGCTGCCACCGGCGTTCCGGTCACCTGGACGGTCAGCCCTGGCCTGACTTCGCAGGTAATGGACAGCATGACAGGGGCGGGCGGTGTCGCCGGTTTAACCGTAAGCGCATCCGCTTTGCCGGCCGGGGCCGTCGAGTCCGTTACCGGGTGTGCCTGGTCCGTAGCGTGCGCTACCTGGGTAATCCGCGGCGTGAGTGCGTCAGAGTGGGTGATCCAGGCTTCCGCAAGCGCCGGTACCCAGGTGACAGCTTCCGGAACGCTGAACCCCGTCACACTGGTGGTCACGGACGAGACGGGTCATCCACTGCAAGGAGCACCGGTCAACATCTATCAACGTGTTCTGGGATGGGAAGGCCCGTGCAGCACGGGGAGTCGCTGTGCCGCCGCTCCCGTGCTCCAGGCGGTTCAGGACACCCTGGTCTCCAACGGCCAGGGGGTCATCAACGTCGTTCCGCTGCAGGTCGCCGGCATTCCGCAGGTGGTGGAGATCGCCGCCGCCACCGGCCTGTACGGCTTTGTGACCCTCACGCTGGTGAAGTCACCCTAGACGGCTACAGATCTGCAGGAAGCAAGGAGTTCGACGCGGGCGGGCGGCGAATGGCAGCGATGCCGAAGGCAGCAATATAGACATAGCAAAGCGCAGGCAGAATGAAGGCTGCTTGCACGCCGATGTGGTCGGCGAGTTTCCCCATCAGTTCGGGCACAACGGCTCCGCCAAGAATCGCCGCAATCATCAGGCTGGAGCCCTTGCTGGTGAGCGGGCCCAAATCCTGAATGCCGAGTGTGAAGATGGAGGGAAACATGATGGAGTTGAACAATCCCACAGCGAGCAGTGACCACATGGCCGTTGAGTGGGGAAGATCGACCGTATGACCGAACAGGCTGACAGGATGGACGGCACCGGTTCCGTGGGTGTGCATGGTGATCATGACCAGAAGGAACGCACAGATGGCTGCAATGCCCAGCACTGTTCCTGTCTTGATCTTCTGCAGGATGGCTGCGCCTGCGAAGCGCCCGATCATGGCGCCGCCCCAGTACGCGGGCAGGTAGTTGGCCGCAACGGCCTCGCGCAAGCCGGCGATCTGCGGCAGCCCCATGTAGTTCACCAAAAACGAGCCGATGGACACCTCCGCCCCGACATAGGTGAAGATCCCGAGCGCGCCGAACAGGAGCCAGGGGTGATTCCAGATGGAGTCGGGACGGCTCAGGGCCTCGGCGAAAGCTCCGGGTCGAAAGTCCTGCGTATGCTGCGAGACGCCGGTCGTCGTCTTCAGCTTGATCAATCCCAGCGCCAGCGCGATGAGCAGCAGCATGAGCGCCAGGCCGATATATGGCATGCGCACGGAGGAAGCCTGCGCGGCACGGTAGCTCTGCTGGACCGCTGAGGGCAGCGAATGCAATCTGGAAGGCTCGATCTGCTTGGCCACATGCCGCAGGATCAGGGAGGCGCCCACGAACGGAGCCATAAAGGTTCCGACGGAGTTGAAGGCCTGTGCCAGATTCAGACGGCTTGATGAGGTCGCGGCCGGGCCGATCACCGTGACGTACGGATTGATGGAGACCTGCACGATCGTCATACCCGCCGCGAGAATGATGAGGGCGCTCAGGAAAACGGGGAAGCTGGCCACAAACGACGCCGGGACAAAACCTCCTGCACCGACAGCCATGGTAATCAGGCCGGCGACCATGGCCTGTTTGTAGCCGAACTTCTCGACCAGAAGCCCACCGGGGTAGCTGAACAGGAAGTAGGAGCTGAAAAAAGCGAATTGCACCAGCATCGCTTCGGCGTAGTTCAGCTCAAAGATCGACTTCAGGTGTGGAATGATGATGTCGTTCAGGCAGGTAAGGAAGCCGACCATGAAAAAGAGCGTGGTGACCACAGTCATCGCCCGTACGTCGGTCTTGATTTCCAGGCCGCTGTCGTAACCGGGCGCGCTGGGGTTTTTGACAAAGACAGCCAAGGCAGGCTCCTTCAAAGGGGGGAAGTTCGACATGTGCGCCGCAAGGCTTGATGCGCCCTTCAAGAGTAGCTGCTTTCCGTCTGTTTGGTTCGCGCAGAATGGCTGAGGTTACCAGAGTGCGCCGTCCTCTGCAGAGAGGTCAGGTGGCTCTCTGAACTTCATTCTGTAGCGGTTCTCAGAGGCGCGCTTTCACTGCGGGAGGTCTATGCTGATGGAGGGCGGATGTGTGCCGGCCTGAGGGATACCAGATGCGAAGCGGTTGGGACGACAACAGGGGCAATCGAGGCGGAAATGGCTACAGCGGACGGGACTTCGTTTCCTCAACCCCGAAGGCCGCCGGCGGCAGCGATGAGCGGGACTTTTTCGACGAGCGGACTGAGGTAAAAACACATACCCTGACCTGCCCCAACTGCCAGCAGGCGGCCGACTATGCCCTGACGTGGCTGGTACGGCGCAAGCGGGCCCGGCTCACAGGTTATGCGGATGCGGCACGGGAGGCGCGGTTCGCCAAGGCACGGAGTTATATGGTCCGGCGCGACGATCTGGTGGCCTGCCAGAACATTCGGTGCCGCAAGCGCTTCGACATCGCCGGTTTGCAGTCTGTGGCGTTCTTCGAGGACCCCGCGGGTGGATCCGTGGAGGACCGCGCGGCGAGAATCCGGGCGGCGTTTGCGGGGCGTGGACGGGACTAGGTCGCGCCCGCCGCTTTCCCAGGAACCACGCCCGTCAACACGGGCTGAAGTGCTGGTTGAGGTTCCGGCGATCGTGGTTCGGGATGTGCGGTCATCGACGTGTACCGTTCGCTGGGCTGCTTTCCAGCGTTCAATGTGATCTAATTTCCGGAGTATCTGAACTAAGGAGTGCCTTGCCATGCCGAACATGAACCTGCCAACTGAGGAGCGGATGCTTACCCCGGTGGAGGTGGAAGCGTTGGACAGGCGCCGGCGCCGCGGTCAGCTGCTGCTTGTGTTGGGCTTCCAATTCGGGATTGTGGCGACGTTGCTGACGCTCTGGTCCGGGCAGGATTGGCAGTATTCGCCCGGCTGGGCTCACCCGATGGTTTATTGGAACCTCATCACGGGCATCGCTTCGTTGCTTTGCCTCGGCTATGGCCTCCGGCTGCGGCGCGGGATGAACGAGTTCTTCAGCTATTAGGGGTATTCCCGGGGAAGACTGATGCGGTGTACCCCTACCCCCCAGAATGCTCCAAGATCTTCTGAGCGCTGTACTTGGGTCCGGATCAGGCCGGCACCGTACCGCAAACCGCTGAAGCAGCAGGCTGAAAAACTAGATAACTCCATTTTAGTGAGAACTGGGCCAATTGCACGCAACACGTGGCCGATGCGTCCCTTTCCTTTTGCGGGACGTCTACACTCAGAACAGTGACCTCTGAGACTCACCCACGCAGCTTGAGCGACCGTTCCGACACGCGTTCGATCCTTTGGATGCGATGGATGGTGCTTGCCTTTGCGATGGTGTTCGGGGCCATCTCGACGGCCCAGGCGGCCCATTTGCATCGGCCGGGGCTGCCAGGACACCATCTGCAGGCACCTGCCACGGGGTCGCAGACCGCCGACAACGAGGAACACTGTCCGCTGTGCGCGGCGATCCATGCAGCGCTGCCCACGCCCATGCTTCTGGCCCCCTCCCGAGCCGTCACAGCCGTGCAGCCGACAGGACTGTCTGCGAACGTTCGAGCCGCCGCGGCGTGGCCCTTTGCAAACTTCAGCCGACCCCCTCCTGCACGGAGCTAAGCCTTTTTGGTCTCCGTCTCCCTGAGTCCAGATGTACTCCGGTACAGGCTGAGGGCTTGAGCCATCGTCCGGCGTTCTCCCCAAGGACTCCGCCGGCAGGAAGGTCCCCCTACGAAGGACCGCACAGGAATATCTCAATGAACCGCAGGATCCTGCGAAGCGACTTCGCTTCTCTCCTGGCCATTCCCCTTCTGGCCATCGTGGCGCCGCGCCTTCCCGCGCAGGCCACCATCGGGAGTATTACGGGAACGATCACAGATACAACCGGGGCGGCCATACCAAACGCGACGGTGAAAATCTCCAACACCGTCAGCGGACTGAGCCGGACGGCCACCACCGATGCTGCCGGGCAGTTCCGGTTTACGAACATACCGGCGGACCCGTACCGGCTGAGTGCTAACGCTGCCGGATTCCAGCCCGGAAGCCAGACGGTTGCCATCAACTCGGCCCTGCCCGTGACGGCGAACGTCGCCCTGACTGTCGCCACAGCGGGAGTGGTCGTGAACGTGGAGGCGCCACCCGACCTGGTGGAGAGCGACCCCACGTTTCACACCGACGTGGATCGGAGCACGATTGAACATCTCCCCGTAGAAGGGTCTTCGGAGCTGAGTTCCATCGTGACCCTGACCTCGCCCGGCGTCTCGGCGGATTCGAACGGGCTGATGCACGGGCTGGGCGATCACGCGGAGAACACCTTTTCGGTCGATGGCCAGCCCATCTCCGATCAGCAAAGCAAGGTGTTTTCGAACCAGCTACCGGCAAGTGCCGTTCAGAACCTCGAGGTAATCGCCGGTGCGCCGCCGGCGGAGTACGGCGACAAGACGTCTCTGGTGGTGAATGTGACGACGCGCTCCGGCCAGGGTGTTACGAAGCCCACCGGAAGCATTACGACCTCGTTTGGAAGCTTTGGGACCAGCAATCTTTCTGCGGACTTGGCGTACGGCGGCAAGAACTGGGGAAACTTCATCACGGCCACGGGAGGGCAGAGCGGTCGCTTTCTGGACGCTCCCGAGTTCACAGTCATGCACGACAAGGGAAATGAGGAGAATGTCTTCGACCGTGTCGACTTCGATCTGAGCGCCGTGAGCGCGTTGCGCACCAACTTTCAGTACACCCGGTCGTGGTTCCAGACCCCGAACAGCTACGACACCCAGTTCAATTTCGCGTCTCCGCAGTTTGGATTGACCTCCGGCCCGACGGATCAGCGATCAAAAATCGAGACGATCGATATCGCCCCTACGTACACCCGCACCTTGAACCCTTCAGCAGTGCTG
>CAXTGN010000162.1:0-323 GCA_964243455.1 uncultured Acidobacteriaceae bacterium | reverse complement strand
CCTTCGGCGGCTATCTGCGCCGTGACACGTATCGCTATTACCCCAGCAACGATCCGCTGAACGATTTCGGGCCGATCCAGCAGGAGACCGTGGCGCAGCAGCGTTCGCTAACTAATGCCGGGGTCCGGAGCGACGTCGCCTTTTCGCGTGGGATCAACAGCGTCAAAATCGGCGGAGTGTACAACCAGACCTTTCTGCGCGAGAACCTGCAGCTGGGTCTTGTGGACCCAAGCCTGAACGATCCCATCACGGACGCAGCGTACAACCCCGTCCTGGCGCCCTACGACCTGACACGCGGAGGCAGCCTGTATGCGTGGCACGGG
>CAXTGN010000161.1:0-9606 GCA_964243455.1 uncultured Acidobacteriaceae bacterium | reverse complement strand
AGTCGCGAAGCTCTACTTGTTGGGCGAGCACGCAAAGCTCGTCCTCATCGAGGAGAGAGAAGAGCGGGACGTGGCGAAGTTCTTTGGGATCGACGGACATGGGAAGCGTGAAGCGTGAGGACGGGTACCTGGTTGCTGGTGGTCATCAAGGTCATCATAACCGGTCAACGTTTCAGGGTGTTACGGAACCTTCGGGTGATCGTGGTCCCAATGCGGCCCTTGTTCCCAGAGACCTGCAGCCCTAACGCACCAAAATGGCACCAGTGTTCCCTCGCACTCCTCACTCTTTCTTATTACTCACAATCTCTTTCCCGCCACTCCTTGCGAGTACATAGACCGGCCCCGGAAGGGGTGGCAAGGTATTCGGTGGTTCGGTGAGGGACTGCCAGAGGAAGATGCGTTGCGGGCCGGACCACCTGGCCGCGAGTGTGACGGGTGTCTCGAAGATCGGTGGCGCGTCGGGGAAGAAGGAGCCGTACCAGAGGTTAGAGCTGCGGCCTTCGAGAATGTGGATGGGGTTCCTGGCAAGCGAGGCGTAGGCGGTGGGGCGACGGAGATAGAAGCCCAGGGTAGAGCCGGCCTCGTACTCGCCATGCAGGACGAGGAGGTCATCCGGGCGCAGTTGCGGGCGTATGGCCCCGGCGAGCTGCGCGGAGGAGAGCACGGGCTCAAAGGCCTGCAAACCGAGATGCGCAGCCAGCAGAAACCCGAACGCGCCGGCCGCAAGGGTGAGGTTGGACGCGTGGACCTCGCGACGGGTGCGGAGATACCAGGCGGCGGGCATGCCGATGCCGATTGAAATGGCAGTCAGCGCGAGTGGCAGGCGGAACATGCCCAGCGCCTGCGCGTTCAGATCAAGAAAGTGGCCGAAGCTGAGGGCGTACTCACCGGGGTTCTGCCCGAGCAGCTGGGCGAGATCCGTGTCACCCGTCGGCTTGCGAGTGTGCAGGATGAAGAAAATGCAGGCCCCGGCCACGGCAATCCCGAGGGCAGCTAGGACAGCCGTAACGCGGCGGCCCGCCCGTCGGTGCGCGTCGGCGATCGGCACGTCCACGGCGCGGTAGGCGAGCCAGCCGCCGATCAGGATCGCCGCCCCGGGCAGTGCGGGAAGGATGTAGTACTCCTGGCGCGTGGAAAGCGAGAAGAACAGCAGGACGAAGGCGGCCCAGACCACAAGCAGAAGGCGTCCGCGACGTTGCAAGGGCAGATCATGGCGGCGGAACTGGCTGCGCCAGCGCCGTGAGCGCAAGGGCATCGCCCAGCTGACGGCCTTGAAGGCGAAGGCGGACCAAGGCATCAGCCAAACCAGGCAGAGCCCCCAGAAGAGCACCAGCGGCACCGTGTCGTAGTCGCGAGGAACACGCAGATTCAGGTAGCGGAGCAGGTGCTCGTTCACCAAGTAAAACCACGGCCAGCCGCGGACGTTGCCGTCGGTCGGCAGCGGCACCTGCCAGTGTCCCCAAGGCAGGACAGCATTCGGATCCTGGATAAAGGTAAACGGCGCCGGGTGGCCCTGCGTGGGGTTGGCCAAACCTGCTGCGATGTGCCACGGCGCCGAGATTGCGAGAAGCACCAGCAGCGAACTCACCGGGTGAAGGGTGCGGATCCGCTGCATGGCACGGTTGAAGCCTCGGGTCAGCAGGAGATACAGGAGAACGATGCCCACCGGGAAGACAACGCCGATCAGGCCTTTGGTCAGCACGTTGAGGGCGCAGCAAGCAGCAAAGTTCCAGCAAAGCGAGCGCAGCCGGTCGCGACTGGCGGGATAACGCGTCGTGCCGTCCAGCACCTCGGTTTGCCAAAAGGCATACAGCGAGCCGGTGATCCAAAGGCAGACCAGGGCATCGGGAATGGTGATGCGCGTGAAGATGAACGTGCCGAAGCTGGAAAGCAGGATGAGGCTGGCATAAAGGCCGGCGCGGGCACTCGCGAAAATGCCTCGTGCGAAGCTTTCGGCCAGCAGCGCCAGAGCGAGGACGCTCACCGCCAGGGGAACGCGCGCCGCCGCGGCAAGGACCTCCGGGCGGTGTGCTCCAAGCAGGCCAGCCACGCGCATGCAGACGGCCATCGACCAGTACAGTAACGGTGCCTTTTCGAGGTAGCGAATGCCGTTCGCGTAGAGCGTGACAGGATCGTGCCGCAACAGCATCTCGCGCGCCACCTCCACGTGTACCGAGTCCGCGTCATCGAGCAGCGCGGGGCGGAGGAGCGTGAAGCTTGCATAAAAGACGAGCCAAAGCAACAGCGTGGTGACGAGGGTGGAGCGTGGCCTCTCGGGTACGGCGGTGGGCATCGGGCTTAGTGTACGGGCCGACGCAATCTGGGGAGATCCGTCGGGAATCATGCATCCAGCTTCGGTATGATCCAGACACCGAACCTGTGCCGACGAGAAAAGCTGGAAAGCGATGAGTGCTGCGGAATCTTCCTCACCACCCGAACCGGTTTTTCCCGATCAGCGGATCGAATCCATAGACATCCTGCGTGGGATAGCCCTGTCTGGCGTTCTTGCGATCAACTTGCTGGGCGAATTCCGTGTGTCGATCTTCCAGCAGTTCGTCAGCACACCTCCATCCACTCATGCGACCGATCGCTGGATCGACACGTATATTCCGGTGTTCATCGAACTGAAAGCCTTTGCGTTGTTCTCTCCTTAGGAGCGGATAGTGGAGCGCGCAGATTCTCGATGCATCCGCACTTGGATCAGGCCACGATGTTGGTGAGGGTACCTATGCCTTCGATCGTGATATCGATTGTGTCCCCATGCGCCAAGGTGAAGTCGTCGTTCGGGACGATGCCGGTGCCGGTCATCAGATAGGCGCCGGTCGGGAAGGTGCTGTCGCGATACAGATAGCTGGCCAGTTCCTTGGGATCGCGCTTCAGTTCGGCCAGCGTGGTTTCACCTCCGAACACCATGCTGCCAGCACGGGAGATGGCGATGCTGATCAGGGTGGTCTGAGACAGCGGTGCTTCCGCGAGCAGAACGCAGGGACCCAGGGCGCAGGAGCCGTCGTAGACCTTAGCCTGTGGCAGGTAAAGAGGGTTTTCTCCCTCGATGTCGCGGGAGCTCATGTCATTGCCGGCGGTGTAGCCGATGATCTTGCCTCCCGGATCGATCAGAAGGGTAAGCTCGGGTTCAGGTACAGACCACTTCGCGTCCGAGCGGATGCGGACGGGAGCACCGGGGCCGACGACCCGCCGTGCTGTCGCTTTGAAAAACAGCTCCGGCCGTTCCGCGGCGTAGACACGGTCATAAAAGGTGCCACCACCCGCGTCTTTCGACTCTTCGATCCGTGCGCTGCGGCTGCGGTAATAGGTGACGCCGGCTGCCCAGACCTCCTGCGTGGCAATGGGCGGCAACAAGTCCAGCGCAGCGGGGGCGGCAACCGCACGATTGGAGAGGCTGTCGCGCAGAAGAGCGCGGAGGTCCGGGTGAGTGACGACCTCATCCCAGTCGGCCGCCAGGAGAATGTGGAAGGTCTGGTCATCGGGGGTGGCGAGAATGCCCTGAAGGGTGTTGTAGAGCTTCATGCGTGCCCTTCCTGGGTGCTGCGAGTGAGTTGAGCGAGGATACAGTCGGTGTCGTAGACACAGCCGCCCCAGACGCCGCCCGACGCCTGCACCAGCGCGGCCCACAGGCGCGTGTCGTCGGGAAGATCGGGATGCGGCGCGAGATCCGGGCGCTGTGCGCGCGCGGAAAGGCGCCGCGTTCCCTCCTCCGGGCTAAAGGTCTGGCCTCCCTCGCCGATAAGGTCAACAGCGCCGTGCAGGGCGTTGCGATCCACGCTGATCCGCAGCAGATCGCCATCGCGAACACGGCCGATCGGGCCTCCGGCGAGCGCTTCGGGCGAGATGTGGCCGACGCAGGCCCCGGTAGAAACGCCGGAGAACCGCGCGTCCGTGAGAACAGCAACATGTTTGCAGAAAGGAAGGGCTTTGAGCGCTGAGGTGACCTGGTAGATCTCCTGCATGCCCGCGCCGAGCGGGCCGCCGCAAATCAGGACGACGACATCGCCGTGGCCGACCCGGCCGTGCTTGATGGCGTCCATGGCCGCGGCTTCGGTGATGAACACACGCGCCGGACCGGTATGAACGTAGGCGTTCCCTTCGTCAACAAGGGATGGATCGATGGAGGTGGACTTGATGACGGAACCCTCTGGCGCAAGATTGCCGACAGGGAAGCACACTGTGGCGGTGAGGCCGCGGGCGCGGGCGCGATCGGGCGCAAGGATGACCTCGTCGGGGTCGATGCCGTCGAGCTCTCGGAGGCGCTGTTTCAAGGCGACGCGGCGCTCGGATTGCTCCCACCACGCCAGATTCTCGGCCAGGGTTTCGCCTGTGGCCGTACGTACGGAGGTATCGAGAAGCCCAGCTTTACGGAGGTGCAGCATGACCTCAGGTACAACGCCAGCCAGAAAGACCTGGACGGTGGCGAAGCGTTGGGGAGCGTTGGGCAGGGCGACGACAAGGCGTGGTGTTTCGCGATTGACCTCTGTCCAGTCCGCGACCTCCGGCCGGCACAGGCCGGCTGCATGGGCTATGGCGGGGATATGCAGGAGCAGATTGGTGGAACCGCCGAAGGCCGCATGGAGGACCATGGCGTTGCGAATGGCGGCGTCGGTAAGGATCGCGTTCGTGCCGAGGCCGAGTTGGGCGAGCCGAAGCAGGGCTCTTGCGGAGCGAGCGGCGGCATCGAGCCAGACTGGCTGGCCGGAGGGCGCGAGCGCCGTGTGGGGCAGGGCAAGACCGAGTGCCTCGGCGACTACCTGCGAGGTGGCCGCGGTGCCCAGAAACTGGCAGCCGCCGCCGGG
The DNA here is from genome assembly GCA_964243455.1 of uncultured Acidobacteriaceae bacterium. Lineage (GTDB taxonomy): Bacteria > Acidobacteriota > Terriglobia > Terriglobales > Acidobacteriaceae > Granulicella. The sequence continues at coordinate 4,798 of CAXTGN010000161.1, read as the reverse complement.
TGAGGCGCAGGCATGGCAACCGACCTCCGCCGCGTACCCGAGCGAGATCTCGCCCTGTGCGTAGCGGGCCCTGATCGTCTGGACCTTGCCGGCGTCTTCGGCGGGATGGGTTTCGGAGGCTTCGGGAACTAACGTGACGCCACCCGGGACGAGCACACTGGGCAGCGGTCCCGAGGAGGCCAGCGCCATCAGCATGGCAGGCAGGCCTTTATCGCAGGTGGCGATCCCCAGTACGCCACGCCGCGTAGGCAGCGAGCGCATAAGGCGGCGGAGCACGGTCGCAGCGTCGTTGCGGAAGGGCAGGGAATCCAGCATGCCGGCGGTGCCCTGGGTGCGGCCATCGCATGGGTCGGTGACCGCCCCGGCGAAGGGAGTGGCGTGCAGGTTGCGAAGCTCGCGGGCCGCTTCGGCGACGAGCAGGCCGACCTCCCAGTGCCCCGTATGAAAGCCAAGCGCGATCGGTGTGCCGTCCGCAGCGCGGAGGCCGCCGTGGGTCGACAAGATCAGGAACTCGGGGTCCAGCAGCCTCCCCGGCTCCCAGCCCATGCCCGCGTTCTGGGTCAGGCCGAAGAGGTTGCCGGAGGGTTGCGAAAGCAGCATCTCCGGCGTGATGGGGAGCATGCCCTCGGGACCACGCGCGTGTGTCGTCGTCCCGGTGTACAGGTCGGGTTGCGCATCCAGGATGGCGGCTGCTTCGATCACGGCCTCCCTATCCTTTCAGAACCGGGGCGCTTACGGCAGATCAGAGCAAGCATCAAGCCAGCCTCGCGATAGCGGTCTCGTCCGGAGCTTTGGGCAGGAGCCACAGCAGAAACGCGGAAGCGATCAGGGAACAACACATTAGTAGGTCGCCAGAGCGATGGCCGCCGGTAACGGCCGCAAGCAGGCCGACGATATAGCTTCCCGCGAAACCTCCAAGAGCGCCGCTGCTGTTGATTAAGGCGAACGCTTCGCCGTTGTAACGGCGCGGGACGCGTTCCGGGATGATGGCGAAGAATGGGCCATAGGGGGCGTACATGCAGCCACCGGCAAGAACAAGGCAGCCAAAGGCAACGGCAAAGTGATCTGCCGCTAGAAAGGAACCCAGCATGGCGAAGCCGGCCAGCAGCAGAAAGGGCCAGACAAACTCCTGCCGCTTCAACGTACGGTCCGACCGCTGGGCGACGAGGATCATCAGGGCAACAGCAACGATATATGGCATCGCACTGAGCAGGCCGGTGGTGCCCATGGAGAGGAGGTGGCCCCCGTTGGCGAGCGTGGCACCACGCCGAATCATGGTGGGCAGCCAGAGCACGAACCCGTACACGCCAAGACTCCAGCAGAAGTACTGCACCGAGAGCAACACGACGCTCCGGCTGGTGAGCACCTGGGCAAGCGAAGTAGCTTCCTGACCTCCATAGAAGTGAACCGAGGTGGGTTCCGCAACGAGTTCGGCGCGCAGCCGCTGGGTCTCCGCAGCAGGCACCCACGCAGCCTGCGCGGGCTCATCGTGAACAACCGCAAGCCAGAGGAACGCCCAGGCGATCGCGGGAAGGCCTTCAAGGATGAACGTGTGTTGCCAGCCGAAACGCTGGATCAGAAAGCCCGTAAGAACGCTCATCCAGAGCACGGTGACAGGGTTGCCGAGCATCAGCACCGTGTTTGCCCTGGATCGTTCCGCGCGGGTAAACCAGCGGGTGAGCAGCAGCAGCATGGCCGGAAAGATGATGCTCTCGGCCACACCGAGCAGCAGGCGGTCCAGGGCAAGCCACGCGAAGCTGCGGATCACCCCGGTCAGCGCAGCAAGCGCACCCCAGGCCAGCAGCGCTACGAAAGCCACCCTGGTGGAGCTGAAGCGCCGCGCAACCAGCATGCCGGGGATCTGGAACGCAAAATAGCCCGCGAAGAAGAGTGCGCCTAGCAGGGCCGAACGGGATTCAGTGATGCCGAGCGTGCTGGCAAGACCCGCAGCCGCGCCGAAGCCATAGTTGGCTCGATCCAGATACGCGAGCGAGTAGGTGATGAAGAGCACGGGAAGCAGCAGCACTCGGCGCATCGGTCATGCTTTCCAGGCAGGTTTATGGGCTCGTTCCCAAACTTTTTTACAGCGCGCGAGACCGCGCTCATCTTACCCGTTGCCGGTGAACATTGGCTTCACTCATGGAGACGTTGGGCGCTGCTCGTCAACGCACGGCGTCTCGGATCGAAAGCGAACTGCTGTAAGGTGAGGTCCTATGGAGAGCGTTGCATCTTCGAAGAAACAGCAGCATTCCGCAGGAAAGGGGAAGCGAAAGCAGGTGGCACGTTCCAGCCATGCCCGATGGAAACAAGCCAAGGGCGGCCGCAGTGCCTTTGGCATTCTGCGCGAGGCCGCGCAGGACCGATTGCCGCACCTGATGACCCTGAAGTACGCGCGCATGGCAGCTTCACCGTTTGGGTATTTCCGGGGAGCGGTGCCGGTCATGGCTTACGACCTGGCTCTTGAACCTCAATCTGGAATCTTCACGCAGCTTTGCGGGGACGCCCACGTGCGCAACCTGGGTGCGTTTGCCGGGCCGGATGGGCGGCTCGCCTTCGACATCAACGACTTCGACGAAACGATCCGCGGTCCGTTCGAATGGGATGTGAAGCGTATGGCGGCGAGCATCCACGTGGCTGCGCGCGAGGCGGGGGAGAGCGAAGGGGATTGCCGCGCAGCGGTAAGGGTCTTTCTGCACCGGTATCGCAGGGCAATGGTCGTCTTCGCCGCGATGCCGATCGTAGAAATCGCGAGATTCCAAATTCACCGTGGAACGGAGCTGAAGGCCGTCGCCGACGTCTTTGTAAAAGCGGAACGGGAGACCCCGTTGCGTTTACGAGATGCGCTTACTGAACCCGCGCACGCGAATCTCCGTAGCAAGGGACCCGACAAACGCTCAGCCCGCACAAAGGGGAAGCCGTATGTGAAGGCCGAAACTCGAGCGGCTGCACCCGCGATGTCCTCAGAGGCGCGACGGTTCCGTTCAGAGCCGCCGATTCTTGTCCGCCTGTCAGAGGTTAAGGCAGCCCCGGTTCTGGACGCGATCGTGCCGTATCTGAAAACGATTGAGCCGGAACGGCGCCATCTGCTTTCGCGATACCGCCCCGTCGATGTGGCCTTCAAGGTGGTGGGAACGGGCTCTGTAGGATTGCGGGATTATGTGATCTACATGGAGGGCAATGGACCTGATGACCCCTTGTTTCTTCAATTCAAGCAGGAAGTGGCCTCGGCATGGAACACCGCCCTGGAGACGTCGCGCGCACCCGTGGAGGACGCTGCCTCGGAAGGCAGACGCGTGGTGCGGGGCCAGCGTGCCATGCAGGTCCAGTCGGATCCCTTTCTTGGATGGACGCACATGGAAGGCCATGATTTCATGGTGAGGCAGCTAAACGATCACAAGGGTTCTGTAGATCTGGGTGCACTCGATGCGGAATCGCTGGAGCACTATGCGGATCTATGCGGTGAACTGCTGGCGCGTGGACATGCGCGAGCCGGTGACCCCGATCAATTGAGTGGCTACTTGGGCAAAGGCGCGCGCTTCGAAAAGGCCATCGCAGATTTCGCGAAGGGCTACGCGGACCAAACCGAGACCGACTGGAAAGAGCTTCGCCGGCTTAGAAAGAACTAAGCCGGCGCTAGCAGCCCAAGACGCATTCGCCGCGCTGCATCAACGTGCTGCGACGGGTGTAAGCAGGCCCCGGGCGCGGAGCCAATCGGCGAGAAGATCCTGCCAGACGGCGAGCGTGGGGTTGTCGCCGGCGGTGCCGAAGCCGTGAGGACCGTGGGCGAGGACGTGGAGTTCGGCGTCGGCGCCGGCTTTGTGCATGGCGGTGAAGAAGTCCACGCTCGTCATCATGGGCACAACGTCGTCGTCTGCGGTGTGAACGATCCAGGTAGGCGGTGTGACTGCGGAGACGTGGGCGAGTGGTGTGTATTGCGGATTGAGACGGGCACAGTCGGCCTGCGTCAGGCCCTTTGTGACGGAGCAGTAATTGATCATCAGCCTGTTGCCATGCGCAGGGTCGGCCACCTGAGGCTGCATGGCATTCAACCAGGGATAGACCAGAACCATAAAGTCCAACTTGCTGGACTCGTGCTCGACAGGGTCAGGATCGCCGGGTTTACCCTCCTCCGGCGATGTGCCGGTAGCGGCGGCGAGATGGCCGCCGGCGCTGAAGCCCATCATGCCGATGCGGTCTGGCGAGTAGCCATACTTCGGGGCGAGGAAGCGCACGAGCCGCACGGCGCGGCGGGCGTCTTCGAGCGGCACGGGATAGAGGTAGGTGGGACCGAGGCGGTACTTGAGGACAAAAACGGTGACGCCGAGCTCGGAGAGGCGGTCGGCGGGCTGACGACCCTCATGGACGGCAGCAAGCATGACGTAGGCGCCGCCGGGCGCGACGATCATGGCGGTACCGTTGGGGTGGTTCGGGCGGAAGACGGTGAGCGTGGGCGTGTCCGCGGCGGTGTCGCCCCTGGCGTCCGGGGCGCGGTTCGGCCAGAGCGGGAGAGTGGTAATGGCCAGGGTGGGGTCGAGCGCCGTGACGGCACTCGCGGTCTTCTCCTGCGCGGGAACCTGGGCGGCGGGAAAGGAGATCGTTGTGACGAAAGCGAAGAGCACGGCAAGCCGACACAGTGGTTGCGAGCGAGACATTCGGGATCCTTTGGCTTGCGATGAGATCTTTGGTCCGTCAGGTAGGGCAACGCGGTCCATGGTACCCGTCCACGCGAAGGCCGGGCCAACCCTTGCGGGGGCACTGGGGGGTGTGGCAGGGTGGAAGGCTGAAGAAGCGGGGGCAA